>NZ_KB850147.1:39665-44131 GCF_000369685.1 Acinetobacter sp. CIP 102136 | reverse complement strand
TAATTGAGCCAAATTTAAGGCGTAACTTGGGTAAGTGGTCGACCTAATTCCGTAAATCTGTTAAGGACTGCTACACGTGCATGGATCTCATTCACTTGGCTATCAAAACTCCTTGCACTGATTTTATCTCCTAATAATTTGATGCAATGCATCTTAGTTTCAACCAAACTTCGCCGATGATAGCCTGACCATTTTTTCCATAGTGTCCTGCCTAAACGCTTAACTGTTCGAAGTAATTCATTTCGCTCTAGCGAGCTACTCTTTGTATCTTTCCATGGTTTCGCATTTTTTCTAGGTGGAATCACCGCATGCCCTTGCCGATCTGCAATGAACCGTACCGGGTTTGTCGGAGACTTTTATTTAAGTTAGGCCACCTGACCTAACGGGTTAATCTTATAATCGTACATTGCTTCAAGCTCAAAAGACGACACATAACTCAGCGCATCAAGCACCATATCTGTATTCTTACCACGCCATACACCTTGTATTTCAAGATTTTGCATCAATCGAGAACTGTATAGCGCGCAATAACATAACTTCTCGTTGCAGTTGTTGCCAGACTTTACGAACGCCATACCGGCCCGAACTTTCTTTCCAAATTCGTTTGATTTGCTTAGCATGATGAAAATCATGTAGATCTCGTTTTGCTCGATGTTCCCTTGCGAAGCGATGCGCTTCTCATCGCAGGAAAGTTGGTCTCCGACAAACCCGGTACGGTTCAGTATCCAAAAATTGGAGAATCCTGGCGGGCAAATTGGGAAAATATCCGAACGATCTTTAGCTATCCTGCTGAAATACGTCATGCGATTTATACAACAAATGCAATTGAATCATTGAATAGCGTGATCCGCCATTCAACTAAAAAGAGAAAGATCTTCTCTTCTGATGATTCAGTGAAAAAGGTCATTTATTTAGCAACTTCAAATGCTGCTAAAAAATGGACCATGCCAATTCAAAATTGGCGTTTAGCAATGAATTGGTTTACGATTCAGTTCGATGATCGATTAAAAGATCATTTATAAAAAATGAGACTTACACAAAATAATTTACAGGCTTGTAGAAACATGAAAATACATTCTTTTGGTGAACACAATAACATTACTTTATCTAATAATTGTATTGAAGTTCGAGGTGCACGTGAGCATAACCTTAAGGATGTAGATGTTTCTATCCCAAGAAATGCACTTGTTGTTTTCTCAGGTGTATCGGGTTCAGGAAAATCATCACTTGCTTTTGGAACTATTTTTGCTGAAGCACAAAGAAGATATTTCGAATCTGTTGCACCTTATGCAAGACGCTTAATAGATCAGGCCGGAGTACCAGATGTTGATGCTATTGATGGTCTACCACCAGCAGTAGCATTGCAACAACAACGTGGTGCAAGTAATACCCGTTCTTCTGTTGGAAGTGTAACAACTTTATCAAGTCTCGTGCGAATGATTTATTCGCGTGCTGGTGCATATCCTGCCGATCAGCCAATGTTATATGCCGAGGACTTTTCACCGAACACTCTTCAAGGTGCTTGTCCTACCTGTCATGGTTTAGGTCACATTTATGAAGTTACAGAATCGACAATGGTTCCTGACCCAACACTCAGTATTCGTGAGAGAGCTATCGCATCATGGCCACCTGCTTGGCACGGGCAAAACTTACGCGATATCCTAGTAACCCTAGGGTATGATGTTGATCGACCATGGAAAGATTTACCGCAATCGGATAGAGACTGGATTTTATTTACTGAAGAAACCCCAACAGTTCCTGTCTATGCTGGTTTAAGCCCCGCTGAGACTCAATCTGCACTTAAACGTAAACTAGAACCCAGCTATATGGGCACTTTCACTGGTGCTCGTCGCTATGTCCTTCATACTTTTGCTAATACCCAAAGTACGTTGATGAAAAAACGTGTTTCACGTTTTATGGAAGGAAAAATATGCCCTTCCTGTCATGGTAAACGCCTTAAACCAGAAGCCTTATCTATTACCTTTGCTGGAGTAGATATTGGTGAGTTTATGCAACTTTCTTTGGATAAGTTAACTTGCCTGCTTGAGCCCATTGTTCTTGGCAATTTCGACGCTCATGATGCTGGAGAAAAGACTAATAATAAAGTAACCCAACTTGATAGATCCGAACGAGCAACAACAGGTAGAGCAGTGCATTCTGTATCTCCAGATGTAAGACGTACGTCAGCACTTTCAGATGAAAAGAAAATTGCTGCCCAGCGTTTAGCAAATGGTGTGGTGGGGCGTTTAAATCAATTACGCCAGTTAGGTCTTGGTTATCTAACATTAGATAGAGCCACACCGACTCTTTCAGCGGGAGAGTTACAACGTTTGCGTTTAGCAACACAATTAAGTTCTATGCTATTTGGTGTAGTTTATGTACTGGATGAACCGTCTGCTGGATTACATCCTTCAGATAGTCAGTCATTATATGATTCTCTCGATAAATTAAGAGACGCTGGAAACTCCGTATTTGTTGTAGAGCATGATTTAGAGCTCATGCGTCGTGCTCAATGGTTAGTGGATGTTGGACCAGATGCAGGAGAGCAAGGTGGTAATATTTTATATAGTGGAGTACCTCAGGGTTTAAGTGAGATTTCAGCTTCACGTACTGCAAGTTATTTATTTAATAAAATCCCAGTTACTCAAAGTTATGGACGTACACCCTCTGGTTGGCTTGAACTTAACAATATTTACCGACATAACCTGCATAATATTGATGCTCGTATACCTCTTGGTGTACTTACAGCAGTTACAGGTATTTCAGGTTCAGGTAAATCTAGTCTCGTTTCTCAAGCTTTACCCGAGTTAGTACTTTCATATTTAGGCAATGAATCTGAAACTGAAAACAATAATGAAAATAATCCGTTAAATGAAGGAATGTTGGTTACCGAGGTTACACAGGGTTCTCTGGCTGGTGATGTGGAGGCTATACAGCGTCTGGTACAGGTTGATCAAAAACCAATTGGCCGTACTCCACGTTCTAATCTGGCAACTTATACGGGTTTATTTGATCATGTTAGAAAGTTATTTGCTGGGACTCCTGAAGCTCGCCAAGCTCATTATGATGCTGGACGTTTTTCGTTTAATGTGGCTAAAGGGCGATGTGAAACTTGTGAAGGTGAAGGCTTTGTCAGTGTAGAATTATTGTTTATGCCAAGTGTATATGCCCCTTGTCCGACATGTCATGGTGCTCGATATAATGATGACACTCTGAAAATTCGCTGGAATGGACGTAATATTGCTGAAGTATTAGGAATGACCGTCAATGAAGCACGTGATTTTTTTGATGGAGAGGTCTCGATTGCTCGTTCACTACAATTATTAAAGGAAATTGGCCTTGGTTATTTACGTTTAGGGCAACCAGCGACTGAACTATCTGGTGGAGAAGCGCAACGTATTAAATTGGCGACCGAGCTGCAACGCAATCAGCGTGGAAATACACTGTATATACTTGATGAGCCAACTACAGGTTTGCATCCATCAGATGTAGATCGATTGTTAGTTCAATTGCAGCGATTAGTCGATGCGGGTAATACCGTGGTTATGATTGAGCATGATATGCGTGCCGTTGCACAAGCAGATTGGGTGATTGATGTGGGACCAGGTGCTGGAAATGCTGGTGGGAATATTGTTGTGGCAGGAACACCAAAACAAATAACAGAAAATCAAGATAGCCGTACTGCTCCATATTTAGTTAATGAGTTAGTGAGTCGTGATACTAAACATTGATATTGCGAGTGGGTAGAATAAAACCTTAAATTAAAAGCCTGTAAAATCAATCAGATATTTTTTGTTTTAGGTGGTGTGTGAGCATGAAATCTAAAATTTTTTTCAACTAAGGGCTTTGTTGCACAAACCTATCTGTAACGGCTTTTTCAGCGATATAATTTTCAAATGAAGAAGCCTACACACAAAATCTACCGCACAACCAATTGGCCCGCATATAACCGAGCACTCATGAGTCGCGGAAATATTGCCATTTGGTTTGATCCTGCTACGCAATGGTATGCGCCATCAAAAGGCAAACAAGGGCGAAATCAAACCTACTCCGACGCAGCCATCCAATGCTGCTTAATGATTAAATCCTTATTCCGTCTGTCTTTACGTATGGTTACTGGCTTTGTGCAAAGTCTGATTAAACTTTGCGGCTGAGCAGCCCCGAATATCAGTGATATTCGTACAGTACGCTTTGTAGAAGACAAAAGCATATTGATATTGTAATCAGCTACCAAAAAAGTAGAGATGGGCTGCATCTACTCATGGACTCTACAGGCATGAAGTTTCTAGGTGAGGGCGAATGGAAACGCAAGAAACATGGACCTGAATATCGTCGCCAATGGCGTAAACTTCATATTGGTATAGATGCTAAAACCCTACAAATACGAGCAGTTCAGCTTACAACCAATAATGTCAGTGATTCACAGGTGCTTGGTGATTTACTTAATCAGATTCCACAAGATGAGC
>NZ_KB850147.1:37349-39655 GCF_000369685.1 Acinetobacter sp. CIP 102136 | reverse complement strand
AGCGATATAATTTTCAAATGAAGAAGCCTACACACAAAATCTACCGCACAACCAATTGGCCCGCATATAACCGAGCACTCATGAGTCGCGGAAATATTGCCATTTGGTTTGATCCTGCTACGCAATGGTATGCGCCATCAAAAGGCAAACAAGGGCGAAATCAAACCTACTCCGACGCAGCCATCCAATGCTGCTTAATGATTAAATCCTTATTCCGTCTGTCTTTACGTATGGTTACTGGCTTTGTGCAAAGTCTGATTAAACTTTGCGGCTGAGCAGCCCCGAATATCAGTGATATTCGTACAGTACGCTTTGTAGAAGACAAAAGCATATTGATATTGTAATCAGCTACCAAAAAAGTAGAGATGGGCTGCATCTACTCATGGACTCTACAGGCATGAAGTTTCTAGGTGAGGGCGAATGGAAACGCAAGAAACATGGACCTGAATATCGTCGCCAATGGCGTAAACTTCATATTGGTATAGATGCTAAAACCCTACAAATACGAGCAGTTCAGCTTACAACCAATAATGTCAGTGATTCACAGGTGCTTGGTGATTTACTTAATCAGATTCCACAAGATGAGCAGATTAACTCTGTTTATACCGATGGAGCTTATGACACCAAGCAATGCCGTCAGGTCATTGCAGATCGGCAAGCGCATGCGGTGATTCCACCTAGAAAAAATGCGAAACCATGGAAAGATACAAAGAGTAGCTCGCTAGAGCGAAATGACTTACTTCGAACAATTAAACGTTTAGGCAGGACACTATGGAAAAAATGGTCAGGCTATCATCGGCGAAGTTTGGTTGAAACTAAGATGCATTGCATCAAATTATTAGGAGATAAACTCAGTGCAAGGAGTTTTGATAGCCAAGTGAATGAGATCCATGCACGTGTAGCAGTCCTTAACAGATTTACGGAATTAGGTCGACCACTTACCCAAGTTACGCCTTAAATTTGGCTCAATTAGGGGCGCTTTGCATTTCAAATCTTTGTGCAACAAAGCCATAATCAAAGGTCGTTTCAGCCTCACAAAAGCGCAGATGCAACAGCTTTCCAGTGGCGTCATCGATATAAACCAGCAAGCAGCATTTGGAAGCTCGACCTTCAAACCAGTCATGATATGAGCCATCGATCTGGATCAGCTCACCGAAGCAATCACGGTTATATCTAGGCTGATACGGACGTTTCAGGCGCTTGGATCGAGGAATCCAGAGGTCATTTGCAGTCATCCAGCGACGAACCGTTTCTACCGGGATATGCAGGCCAAACATGCTGCTGAGCTTCTCATGAGCCAATGTAGGACCAAAGCCAAGTAAATGTTCAGAAATAATGGAAAGACATTCTGATTTTAACAGGACGTCATGGCGACGATGACCCGGTTGACCACGACTGGCATGTGCCATACCTGAGACACCATCTTGATTGAGCTTCTGCAATAACCGGGTAATTTGACGGGTGGAAAGATTCAGGATTTCAGCAGCACGGACCTGGGTAATACGATGATCTCTAACGTCTTGCAGAACTGCAAGACGTTGAATTTCTTTATCAGACATAGTGATCAGCATCTATATTTTATATCCAGTCCATGGTGATAAAAACCATCATAAACCAGACATTTTTATTGGTGAGAATATAGACACTTTAAATGGGTTCTAACAAACTGATTTCGTATAATATTGATTATGTTAAGCGAAGTATACCAAACAATAACTTCATATATCCCTTACACTCACCTGATTTCAATAAGTTAAAGTACTATCCTTTAATTAGATAAATATGATATGTTGAATTAAATTTTAATTCATAAACTTCATCATGTTTGAACTAAAAACAATTCGATTGACAAAAAAAGGTTCAACTAAAAAACAACTAATATTATTGTTTCACCTCAACTCGTACTGTCCCTGTCTATACCCATTGTTGTTCTCAATGAAAGTTTTACGCTTTCAAAGGGCTTTGTTGCACAAAGATTTGAAATGCAAAGCGCCCCTAATTGAGCCAAATTTAAGGCGTAACTTGGGTAAATGGTCGACCTGATTCCGTAAATCTGTTGAGGACTGCTACACGTGCATGAATTTCATTCACTTGGCTATCAAAACTCCTTGCGCTGAGTTTATCTCCTAATAATTTAATGCAGTGCATCTTAGTTTCAACCAACTTCGCCGATGATAGCCTGACCATTTTTTCCATAGTGTCCTGCCTAAACGTTTAACTGTTCGAAGTAATTCATTTCGCTCTAGCGAGCTACTCTTTGTATCTTTCCATGGTTTCGCATTTTTTCTAGGTGGAATCACCGCATG
>NZ_KB850147.1:27866-36836 GCF_000369685.1 Acinetobacter sp. CIP 102136 | reverse complement strand
TTCGCCCTTGTTTGCCTTTTGATGGCGCATACCATTGCGTAGCAGGATCAAACCAAATGGCAATATTTCCGCGACTCATGAGTGCTCGGTTATATGCGGGCCAATTGGTTGTGCGGTAGATTTTGTGTGTAGGCTTCTTCATTTGAAAATTATATCGCTATAAAAGGCCAGAGGCTTACCGTATTGTTCAATGTAGGCTCGGGTTGAAAGCATATAGTCGAAGGTCGTTTCCGCCTCACAGAAGCGCAGATGCAACAGCTTTCCAGTGGCATCATCGATATAAACCAGCAAGCAGCACTTAGCAGCGCGTCCTTCGAACCAGTCATGATATGAGCCATCAATCTGGATTAGCTCACCGAAGCAATCCCGGTTATAACGTGGCTGATATGGACGTTTAAGGCGCTTGGATCGTGGAATCCAGAGGTCATTTGCAGTCATCCAGCGCCGAAGCGTTTCTACCGGGATATTCAGGTCAAACATGCTGCTGAGCTTCTCATGGGCCAAGGTAGGTCCAAATCCCAGCAGATGTTCAGAAATAATGGAAAGACATTTTGATTTTAATAAATCGTCATGGCGATGATGGCCCGGTTGACCACGACTGGCATGCGCCATACTTGAAACACCATCTTGATTGAGCTTCTGTAATAACCGGGTAATTTGACGGGTTGAAAGATTAAGGATTTCAGCAGCACGGACTTGTGTAATACGATGATCTCGAACGTCTTGCAGAACTGCAAGACGTTGAATTTCTTTGTCAGACATAGTGATCAGCATCTATATTTATATCCAGTCCATGATGGTGAAAACCATCATAAACTAGACATTTTGGTGGTGTTTCAAAAAGTATGCTGGCATTAAACGAATCCATTATTGATATAAAAGAACACTAAATCAAAGGCTTTGAAATGATTTTCAAGCTTTTTGGAGAAGTTGCAGCTTCTCCTAAAGCCTCGCCTGATTCGATGCCGTAATCGACAATTATTGCCTTCTATACCCACAGTGAAAAATTTACCAATCAACTGTTTGCATTCTTTAAAGGTCGTAACAAAGCTATCCCAATGGTCACTTGATATACATGTATAGCTTACACCTAACTGCTTCAATTTTAATTTAAGTCGTTTTGCAGTGGCTAAATCTCGGTTACCCCATACATAAGCAACAATTTCACCTGTTTCTCGATGATAGGCATAAATTAGCCATTGTTTATTTTGCTTATGACCAACAAAAGTCCAAAACTCATCTACTTCAAGGGTTTCATAATGACTTTGCTGTGCTCGAAGTTGATATTTTGATTGGCTAAGTGTCCGTAGAACTTTACCGATACTTACTCTTTCAATTTCTGCTATATCCCTGACACCACTGCCTCGCACCATGAGGTGTAATATTTTGGTTTTGATACCTGAGTGACAGCCTTGATAACTGAGAGCATGATCACCAATAAATTGACGTCTGCATATTTTACATTGGTAATTTTGCTTACCATCTACTTTTGTGCCATTTTTCTTTATACTGTCACTTAGGCAGGCTGGACACTTGATTTCTAGAGTTATTCGCATTTCTCTATTTTATCAAAATCCAACCTGCTTTTTTTCAGCATACTTTTTGAAACACCACCAAAAGTTTTACTTCTGGGCCGAGTGTATGGGACGGCGCCATCACGACCATTGATACGGTAGAAAGTTCGATATAGGACGTGACTCCAGTTGAACAAACCCAGGGGGTGCAGCAGGTGCAGGTGGTTGGGCAGCAAGCCAGTACCACTGAAACGGCAATGCAGTGGGGCGCGAGGATCTTTCATCCCTTGGCCACAGTCGGGATTGTTTTTCTGTTTGTGGTACTGATTTTACTCAGTCGCAAAGACTTGCATGACCGTTTGTTGAAATTGCTGGGCGGCAATTTAAACGTCGGTACAGATGCACTGGATGATGCCGCAGACCGGATTGGAACCTATTTGCGGATGCAGTTGTTGGTGAATGTCACTTTCGGTATTCCCATGGCGGTGGGCTTATGGCTGATTGGTGTGCCTGCTGCGATTATGTGGGGAATTGTCGCGATCGGAATGCGCTTTTTACCCTATGTCGGGCCCATGATCTCGGCCTTATTTCCCATTACCTTGGCATTTGCGGTTGATCCGGGCTGGAATATGGTGCTCTGGACCATTGGGCTGATTCTGTTACTCGAGCTGATTAGTAACAATGTGATTGAACCGTGGTTGTATGGCGAAAGTACCGGTCTTTCCACTTTGGCGATTATTCTTGCGGCGACATTCTGGACTACGCTATGGGGGGCTGCTGGACTGATTCTCTCGACGCCATTGACGGCGTGTTTATTGGTATTGGCTCACTATATTCCGGCATTGGGATTTATCAAAACCCTGATTGGTAGCGAACCGGTACTGACGCCACCGGAACGCTTTTACCAGCGCCTGGTTGCCGATGAAGTAGAGGATGCCCTTGAAGTTGCCCAGGATTATATTCAACAGAAATTGCCGAAAAAGCCCAGTGAGGAAGTCGTCGTTCGTAAGGTCAATGCCTTTTATGACGACGTTGCCATTCCCGCCATTCGTTTGTTTTCGCAAGGACATAGTACCGAAGCCAGTGCCGAGCACCGTTTAAGAATGCATCAGGGCTTAAAGTTGTTTAATCATGATTTCCAGCAAAAGTACCCAGCTCCAAATACAGCTGGTCCTGCGCAAGTGGTGTGCTTGGGGGCGCGTTGGGAAATTGATGTATGGGCATCTTCCATGTTGGCCCATGGTTTAAACTTAAGAAAAATTGCCGCGCAAAGCCATAATGAAGTACTGATTCAATCAAAAATGGATGTGCTTGAATCCTTGCCAGAAAATACTCAGATGCTTTGCATTTCCATGTTTTATCGGCAGCCTTTGGCACAAATTCGCTTGTTGAATCATCGCATCCGTAAACGTCTGCCGAATATTAAAATTATTTTTGCCACCTGGGGCAATGTCAGCGATGAATTGCGGGACGAGATTCAAAACCGTTTTCAACCGGATGCCGTGGTATCCACGGTGAATGAATTGATGCTGAGCATTGATGCGCTGATGCTACAACAAGGTAAAAATCCTGCACGTGAATTGCTTGCGGAAAATGAACCGGAACGTTTGGCGGCCTTGCATGAACTGCAATTGCTTCAACCTGAAACTTTACTGATTTATCAGCAGTATATTGAAGAAGCCTGCCAGGCATTTAACGTGAAATATGCGCAAATTTCCCTGGTTGATGAAAAATGGGTGAATACCCCAGCCAGCCCGCTGGCAGATGAAAATCAAAATCCGATAGAGGCACGCATTCCCCGGGAAGAATCCATTTGTACCCATCTGGTTCATCAGAATGAAGCACTGATTATTGAGGATATAGACCGAGATCCGCGTTTTACCCATAACCCGGAGTTAAACAGAAATAAAATCAAATTTTATGCCGGTGTACCTTTACGTACTAAACAAGGTCTGGTGTTAGGCAGCTTTTGTGTTCTGGATAAGCAAATTCGGCAGATGAGCGAAGATGATCTGGTGTTATTAAACCAGCTTGCAGACGATTTAATTCAGACACTGACGAGTGACAAGGCGCAAACCCAAAAGCTAGAGGAAATTGCCAAGTTACAACAAGCCAAGGGTGGCTCTCTTCAGGATTTTTTAAGCTAAAAAAAGGCTAAAAGCGAAAACAAAACTCATCTTCCTGGAAAATGAGCTGGATCTCCCGACGAAGCATAAGCATGAAACTTGCAAAGTTAAATCACTTTTCAATTTTTGACGTGCTCTATTTTTTCACCTCATCGGTCTTTGACTCGGTCTGCATGTCGTATTTACCAAAGACCCTCAAAGCATTAACCAATGAATTAACTTGTAAAGCGAACTCCTTGTTAGATTAATACAAAAAATTCAGTGCAATTGATCCATATTCAAAAAATCAAAAGGAAGCAAGTATGAGTGCGAATTATGTGAACTATCGTCCCGAAGTAGAGCAAAAACAGGAAAATGAAGAAGAGGATATTCTGCATATTACAGAACAGATGGCACAGACCAATAACCAGGTTTTTGACCGGCACCGTCATGCGGTTCGTGATGCACATGCAAAATCCCATGGTTTCTTAAAAGGCATTTTGACCGTTCCTGAAAATTTGCCGGCTCATTTGGCTCAAGGGATTTTTGCTCATCCGGGCTATTATGACGTGATGGTACGTCTATCGGCTGCGCCCGGCGATCTGCATAGCGATAAAACTCCGGCTCCGCATGGTTTCGCCCTTAAAATTTTAAATGTGCCGGGACAGCGCTTATTGCCGAATGATCCAAGCGATGGTCATCATCAGGATTTTCTGATGGTCAATATTCCGGTGCTGACTTTTGGAACAGTGCGTAAATATAAGCAAATGCTGCCTTTTATTACGGAAGCAGAACAGGCGCCTGAACCGGTTATGCGTAGCTTGCGTCAGGTGATGCGCGGCGTAGATTATCTGGTAAATCGCGCAGGCTTTCCCGCACCTGCAAGCTTAAAAGGTCTGGCGCGTAGCCAGCATCATGTATTGGGCGAAACCTATCATAGTATGGCAGCGCTTCGTTATGGCGATTATATTGCCAAAATCAGTGTCGCACCCGAATCTGACTCGGTGAAGAAACTCACCGGTATCCAGATGCAAATCAATGATGATTCCGCTATTCGTGACATCGTCCGGGATTTCTTTCAGAAGTATACGGCAGATTATGTGATTCGTGCGCAGCTATGTACCGATTTGAGGACTATGCCCGTCGAGGATGCGGCTGTGCTGTGGAAAGAACAGGAATCACCGCATCAGGTCATTGGTCATTTGCACTTTCCCCAACAGGATACTTTCAGTCCGGCACGTCGGGTGTATTCCGATGACGTGCTGTCTTTTAACCCTTGGCATGGCGTGACAGAACATCAGCCATTGGGTTCCATTATGCGGGTGCGTATGCAGGCATATGAACGTTCATCGTCTTTTAGGCATCGCATGAATACCCAGCCGCGTACAGAACCGCATCAGATTGATGACATGCCGGATTAAGGGGTTTATGTTCGGATGCCAGAATTAAATTAAAGCTATCTGCTTGAGCACAGCTGTTTTTAATGTAGAAATATTCTGGAAGCTGTTGAGCATTTTTCAGTAGAGCTAAATGCAGTGAAAATCCACTCTGAATGTCATACCAAAGCCATACAGAGCCAGGAATCAACAGCAGTAGACTTAAGCACACAAAACAACAAAAAGTGAGAAAAACAAATGCCCAGTACAGTCAAACTTCACCGTGTATTCACTGCACCCCCAGAACGGGTGTTTAGAGCCTTTACAGATCCTGATGCCTTGGTGAAATGGATGGCGCCGCATGGTTTTACCGCCAAAGTCCATCATCTTGATGCGAAAGTGGGAGGCAGCTATAAAATGTCCTTTAGCAATTTTACCACCGGTACCAGCCAGTCTTTTGGCGGAACCTATCATGAAATTATGCCTAACCAGTTGTTGCGCTATACCGACCAGTTCGACGACCCAAACTTACCCGGTCAAATTGACGTCACGATTCAGCTCCACCCGGTTTTTGTGGGCACGGAAGTGCATATCACCCAATCGGGTATTCCAGATGTGATTCCGGCAGAGGCCTGTTATCTGGGATGGCAGGAATCCTTGCAATTGCTGACTTTATTGGTCAATGCCGAAATTCCAGATCAATAAATAGATGACCCATGCAAATTCAAATCAAGCGTGCCTATGCCGAAGTTTTAGCGTCAGATGGTAAACGGATTCTGGTCGATCGACTTTGGCCCAGAGGCATCAAAAAGCAGGATGCTCAAATTGATATGTGGCCCAAGGAAATCACGCCCTCGACTGAACTGCGCAAATGGTACGCGCAGGATCCTGAACATTGGGAGATATTTCAACAGCGCTATACAGCGGAACTTGTTCAGCAAGCCAAGACATTGCAGCAAATTCGGAAGATCGCTGAGCAGGAACAAGTCACTTTAATTACTGCAGCCAAGAGCATAGATTATAACCATGTGATTGTACTGAAACAGCTTTTGGAACAAGGCTGATCTTTATCTTGTCTGCTTTTATTCCATGGAATAAGTAGGGTTTTAAGCAAGAGATTGACTTGTAAAATGCTATAGTAGAGTTTTTGGTGGTGTTTTAAAAAGTATGCTGACATTAAATGAAGCCATTATTGATGTAAAAGAAGGTTAAGTCGAAGGCTTTAAAATGGTTTTCAAGCTTTTTGGAGAAATTACAACTTCTTCTAAAACCACGCCTTATTCGATGCCTTATTTTGCAATTATTACCTTCAATTCCTACAGTAAAAAACTTACCAATACTTTGCTTGCAGTTTTTAAAAGCAGTGATGAAACTATCCCAATGATCACTTGCAATTCGGGTGTAGTGAATACCTAATTGTTTAAGCTTTGTCTTCAACCTTTGGACTGTAGCTAAATCTCTCTTACCCCAAACATAAGCAACAATCTCACCTGTTTCTCGATGGTAGGCGTAAATAAGCCATTGTTTATTATTTTTATTTCCAACAAAAGTCCAGAATTCATCTACTTCGAGAGATTCATAATGACTTTGTTTAGGCTGAATTTGATAGGCCGATTCAGTTAAAGTCCGTAAGACTTTACCGATACTAATGCGCTCAACTTCAGCGATATCTCGTATACCGCTGCCTCTGACCATTAACTGTAATATTTTACGAGTAATGCCAGAATTACATCCTAGATAGCTCAGAGCATGGTCACCAATAAACTGACGTTTGCAGTCTTTGCATTGGTAGTTTTGTTTCCCATCTACTTTGATGCCATTTTTCTTTATACTGTCACTGAGGCAGGTTGGACATTTGATTTCTAGAGTTATTTGCATTTCTCTATTTTATCAAAATTCAACCTGCTTTTTTTTAGCATACTTTTTGATACACCACCGACATTTTTATTGGTGAGAATATAGACACTTTAAATGGGTTCTAACATTTTAGATTCGTATAACGTGTATTATGTTAATTTTAGAGAAACTCATAAATGAATATAATAATTTGATTAAAATCCATTCTCTAAAATTCGGATATCAACACCAAGAACATCATCTTTTATCTTAAAGTGATGTTCTTGCATATGTACGGTTGCAAGGTGGGAATCTAAATGCTTGATACTTTTCCATTTTTCCAACATAACGACTGTATTTTTCAATGGCGCCTGATAAGACGCATGACTCTCATGATTAATAAGTAATTCGTAACCAAAACAACCATCTTCTTCAAGCACTGTTGGTGTGATCTCCTTGAATGAATTGATTACATGTTGCAGATGCTCTGAACCGGGTTCTATTTTAATTTCAGCAATAATTGTTAACATCATTTACCTCTATATCACTGATGCAGGAAAATTACGGATCAAATGTTGGCGATAGTCATCTTTTATTTGTGGTACGTTTGGTGCTTTGATGACGTCATGAGCAATAAATGTTGACATGCTTTGCATACCAAGAAACTCATTGGCTTTTCGAAAAGGCAAATAAACCCCATCTACACCTCTCCCCTCAAAAAATTGTTTTGGATCAGTGAATGCTTCAGCAGGTGCATTCCAAGTTAATGACAGCATAAATTTTTTGCCATGCATTAAACCTCCCGAACCATATTTTTTAGAAGTATCCGAACGTGAACGACCATCATTTGCGTATATATGACCATGACCTTCAGTAAATACATCATCAATATATTTTTTTACTGTCCATGGTGCACCCATCCACCAGCCTGGCATTTGATAAATAATAGCATCAGCCCAAAGATATTTTTTTACCTCCTCTTTTGGATCAAAAGCACTATCAGCACGCGTAACTTTAACTTTATGACCTAATTCGGTTAATACTTCTTCTGCTAAAATTGTCAAGGTATCATTCAATTCACCATTAGAATGGGCAAAAGTTTTAGCACCATTGATAATTAAAATATTATTCATCTTCATCCCAAATTAAATAGAGAAGTACAATATAAATTTAAGATCCATCAACATAAATGCAATTATTAACAAAACATTATTGATTAATTGTTAATAATTAAAATTGATATATAATTAAAAATTATTTTTTATTAATGATTTACTTAGATATGAAATCTACATTTGATGAACTTTTAGTATTTGTTACGATCGCTGATTGTGGCTCTATAGTGAAAACAGCAGAACAATTAAATCAAACAACATCTGCTATCAGTCGCACATTACAACGCCTCGAAAAAAAATTAAATGTTAAATTAATCGAACGTACAACCCGTAGCCTTAACCTTACCTATGATGGAAAAATTTTTTTAGAAAGAGCAAGAAAATTACTTTCTGATTTGAATGAAGCTGAAGAGTTGTTAATTAATCCAGGTACTGAACCTACAGGCTTAATTAAAATAGATTCAGCAACACCGTTTGTATTGCATGTAATTATTCCATTAATACCAGAGTTTATAGAACGATATCCAAAGATCAGTATTGAACTAACTAGTCATGATCATGTAATTGATTTATTAGAGCATAAAATAGATGTTGCTATACGATTTGGTGATCTAGAAGATTCAAGTAGAGGTGGATCAGGAAATTTGAACAACACTTATAAGTGATATTTTGCTCCCCAAATGATGTTATAAACATCAATATATGGAGTATTTTATGACACGTAGACCAAGAAGAAATCATTCAAATGACTTTAAAGCTAAGGTAGCACTTGCTGCGATTAAAGCAGAAAAAACACTTGCTGAATTGAGTGCTGAATTTGATGTTCATCAAAACCAAATTATTGACTGGAAAAATCAACTGATTTCAGCTTCCTCGCAAGCTTTCGATCAATCAAAAGCTCCAACAGAACCACCCATCGATCTAAAAAAACTACATGCAAAAATCGGTGAGCAGGCATTAGAAATTGATTTTTTAGAAGGTGTGTTGAAGAAACTGGGCCGCTTCAACCACAAAAGTTAATCGA
>NZ_KB850147.1:10847-27356 GCF_000369685.1 Acinetobacter sp. CIP 102136 | reverse complement strand
TGACCAGCTACCACAACAAAATAAGGTAGCTTAACTAGAGCAGAATATCACTTATAAATAAGCTTTTAGTTGTTCAAACAAGTGGGACCACCTCTAGTCTCTATGCAAAATTATTATATAAAAGTCGTTTGTATATCGTTGCTAGCGCTGAATATCTCAAAAAAAATAACTTACCAAAATCTATTATTGAGTTAAATCAACATAGATTATTAGGATTTAGCCATCCTTTGCATTTAAATAATTGGCCAATTTATATAAATGATCAACTATATAAAACTTCACCATCTATTACAGCTTCTAATGGCGAAAGTGTTCGTCAACTTGCTTTACAAGGCGTAGGAATCGCTTGTCTCTCTGAATTTTTAATTTTAAAGGATATAAACGAAGGTAAATTAATTGCTTTATTTGAAGATGAAATAAAAATTCATGAGCAAAAAATCCATGCTGTCTATTACAAAAAAAATTATATACCTAAGAGAGTTAGATTATTTATTGATTATTTATATGAAAAATTACAACAGCTTAATTAATTTTAAATGGATTTTTCAAACCAAAGTTTGAAAAATATCTAATTTTTTAGGCATATTTTAGTTGAATAATGTTTGAAATAAATCTCCATTTAACATAATGGTTGTTATGCGAAGTCGACTTGTTAGAACCCATTTAAAGTGTCTATATTCTCACCAATAAAAATGTCTGGTTTATGATGGTTTTTATCACCATGGACGGGATATAAAATATAGATGCTGATCACTATGTCGGATAAAGAACTTAAACGATTGTCGGTTTTGCAGGAAATCTGCGATCAACGCATAACTCAATCCCAGGCTGCTCAGCTACTTCTACTTCATATTTCAGAATGTCAGGTCAGACGCTTACTGCAGAAATACAAAGTTCAAGGTCCAGCTGCATTAGCCCATACGGGTCGTGGCCAAACCAGCAATTCCAGGCTTTCTGAAGAACTCAGACTCAAGTGCCTCAATATTGTTTCTGATCAACTGCATGGTTTCGGACCAACCTTGGCGCATGAAAAGCTTATTCAACAGGAGTTATGGTTCATTCTGACCAAGGCAGTCAGTACTGTAGTCGTGCTTTTAGAGCGCTATTATTGACGAATAACTGTATTCAAAGTATGTCACGCAGTCTTGCGCAGTACACTGCTCATGTTGGGACAATGCAGTGACTGAAAGCTTCTTTCATACATTGAAAGGTCATGTAATCCATGGCAGTGTGTTTGCCACTCGAAAAGAAGCGAATGCTGTCTTGTTTGACTATATCGAGATTTATTACAATCGAATCAGAATACATTCTGCAAATGGCTGGTTAAGTCCTGAAGCCTTTGAACAAAAATATTGTAAGAATTTAGAGGGATCGAATGTCCACAATACTGTCTAGGATCAGATAAAGGATTCTGCATCTGAAAAAAGGCCTTTAGCTTAATTCTGAGCTTCGACTAATGACAAAATATAAGACTTCTACCTCTGAAAATTATAAAAAATCAATTTTTTTGATTTTTAAAGAATGAGGATATAGTATTTGTAAAATTACTTAGCTGCTTAAAACTTAATTCTAATTGGTTAATAGGTGAAAAATGAAATTAGCAGAAGCTCTCTTACTTCGAAGTGATCAACAAAAAAAAATTATTTCACTAAAACAACGTATCAATGCAAATGTATTGGTACAAGATGGTGATAAACCATCTGAAGATCCAAATGAACTACTAAAACAAGTATTTGCTTTAATTCAAGAATTTCAAAAATTAAGTTATGCAATTCATGAAACTAATGCTTTAACAAAATTAAATGATGGTCGTTCTTTACTTGCTTTATTGACTTTGCGTGATGAATTTGTAGAACAGCACAAAACCCTAACTGCAGCAATAAGTAATACATCTCGTGAATCTGATCGTTATAGTACGCGGGAAATAAAGTGGCATAAAGTTATTCCAGTTTCATCACTACAAAAACAAGCTGATGATATTAGTCTTAAATTACGTGATTTAAATGTGGTGATTCAGTCGAGTAATTGGAAAATTGATTTGATTGATGCCTAATAGTCCTTTAGATATAATCAAGTTGAACATACTGGGCGAGTACAAGATCCCTTACTTCCACAACATAGGATTGTAAATAAAGTGTAGTGGCTTGCAAAGCAAGTGGATAAGCTTAAAATTTTAAGTACAAATCAATCCATCACTTGGCATAACTCAAATCTTTGTGCGAACAAAGTTACATGTTACTTATAACTACCATGTACTGACAGTATGTTCACCTCAATTACTAAAAATAAAGAAATGAGCAAGCACCAGCTCAACTACATTTCTATTTTTAATTCGGTTCGGCTTTGTTGCATAACGAGCTGAAAGACAGATTTTGAAAACAGCAGATTCAAATCACAAGTTGAACCGTACCGGGTTCGTCGGAGACTTTTTTATTTAAGTTAGGCCACTTGACCTAACGGGTTAATCTTATCATAGTACATTGCTTCAAACTCAAAAGGCGATACATAACCCAGTGCACTGTGTACACGCTTTTTATTGAACCAATCTACCCAGTTTAGTGTCGCAAGTTGTACATCTGCTAAACCTTGCCAATCTGCTTTTAAATATTCAATCACCTCTGTTTTGTATAAGCCATTCACCGTTTCAGCCAAAGCATTATCGTATGAATCACCTGTCGTACCGACTGATGCTCGTAAATTCGCTGCTTCTAAACGATTGGTATAGCGAATGGAAAGATATTGCACACCTCTGTCGGAATGATGAATCACATTCTTTGGCATGCCTCGATCATGCAATGCTTGCTCTAATGCATCGAGCACCCTATCTGTATTCATTCGTGTAGATACTTTCCAGCCAACAATTGCTCGTGAGAACACATCAATAATAAAGGCGGTATATACCCAGCCTGAATGAGTTTGAATATACGTAAAGTCACTGACCCACAGTTGGTCAGGATGATCAGCAGTAAAATTACGTTTCACTAAATCATCTGCCCGTTTTTGGTCATCTCGGTTACGGGTGGTTTGTTTGTTCTTACCTCGCCAAACACCTTGTATACCTAGCTTTTTCATTAATCGAGCAACAGTACAGCGTGCAATAATATAGCCTTCACGTTTCAGTTTTTGCCAGACTTTACGTACACCGTATCGACCTGAACTTTCTTTCCAAATTCGTTTAATCTCCTCAGCATGATGCAAGTCATGTAAATCTCGCTTTGCTCGATGTTCCCCTTGCGAAGCAATGCTTCTCATCGCAGAGATCTAGAGTCCGGTAATAGGTTGAAGCTGCGATCGGTAAAATCCTACAAATCGCATCAACACCATATAAGTCTTTATTGTTATGGATGAAATCCACCATTATTTGTGTGGGCGGTCGAGCTCCGCCTGGGCGAGAAAAGCGGCTGCTTTACGTAGAATTTCATTCGCACGTTGCAGTTCTTTATTTTCGCGTTCCAGTTGTTTGATACGTTCTTGGTCTGAAAGCTGCTGTACTTTAACTGGATTTTGTTTATCTAAATATTTTTGATACCAAACACGTAGTGTTTCAGGAGTACAACCCTTGCGCAGTATACTGCTCAGGGAGCAATAGCTGTGATCGCAGCCCAAGTAGAAGGATAATCTTTTTCAGATTCAATCAATAATTGAACCGCTCTTTCTCTGATTTCAGGGGTATATTTTAATTTTGTCATCGGGACACTACGCTTCGCTACGTCTTGCGAAGCAATGCTTCTCATCTCAGAATATTGACTCTCCGACAAACCCGGTACGGTTCAGCCTTCTGCATGACCACACCATAGCGATTCAGATATGGAACCGTCAGACTTCCACCACCAATACCAAAGATTGCTGATGCAACCCCAATCACACTACCTGCAGCAACTTGTTGACCTGATGAGGGTAACGTTTTCGTTGGGTCAATTGCTTTTTTGGCACCTGTAAACATCGTATATGCGACCCAAATCAGAAATAAGCCAACAATGATTTGTAGATGTAATCCTGATATCAAACCAGCAATACCTGCCCCAAAAAAACAACCAATCGCCATAGGTGGCGCTAGATTTTTAAAAACAGGCCAAATCACAGCACCAGTTTTATGATGCGCCATCAATGAGCTAATCGAGGTTACAACAATGGTTGCCAAAGACGTGCCTAATGCGAGGTGCATAACCACATCGGGGTCATAGCCCATTTGGGTAAAGACAATAAAAAGCAGTGGTACAATAATCGTACCACCGCCGACACCAAACAGCCCTGCTGCAAAACCAGCAAAAGCACCGATGACTAAAAAGGTTATAAGTTCCACAATAGACTAACTTTAAAAAATGAAAGAATTAAGGTATTGAGTTAAGCGTGTTCTAACTGCCCTACTTGATGATAAGCACGGTTAAAATAGACCAAGCTTTCTTCTTGATCGCTTTGTTGAACTTGAAGCACACGACACATGAAAATACTGTGTGTACCCACTTGCTGAATATTCTCAATCTGACAGTCAAAACTGACCAAAGCATTTTGCAGAATCGGCGAGCCTGTCTCTAAACCGCCCCACTCGCCCAGTTGAAAACGCTGTTCAGAACTGAATTTACTTGAAGCAAAGGCATTTGAAAGCTGTTCATGCTGAGTACTTAGTACGTTTACAGCCAAGACTTTATTTTCAACAAAATGGGCATGTGAACGGGAGGATTGATTCATACAGACTAATAACATTGGCGGTGTATCCGTCACGCTACATACGGCAGATGCAGTAAATCCATGCATACCTGTTTCACCCGAAGTCGTAATAACATTCACTGCTGTGGTGAGTAAGGACATTGCATTTCTAAAGTCTGTTGCTTCAATCATCTCTTTCATCTCAAATGTACATATCACGTGCTCGCGCATAAAGCTGGACAAATGACCTTGCGATGATTTGTTCTGCTTCGCACGAGACTACGTTTGATTAAGCTTCTAGCTCTTTACGAACAATGGCAGCACCTGCGCTTAAAGCTTCAAGTTTGCCACGTGCCACTTGGCGAGATAGCGGTGTCATACCACAGTTAGTTGAAGGATACAGTTTATCTGCATCAACAAATTGCAATGCTTTGCGTAGCGTATTTGCTACTTCCTCTGCAGTTTCCACTTGAGTGGTTGCCACATCAATTGCACCCACCATCACTTTCTTACCACGGATCAATTCGATTAAATCCATTGGTACACGTGAGTTTTGGCATTCAAGTGAAATAATATCGAGCTTAGATTGTTGTAGTTTCGGGAATGACTCTTCGTATTGACGCCATTCATTACCTAAAGTTTGTTTCCAATCTGTATTGGCTTTAATGCCGTAACCATAGCAAATATGAACTGCAGTTTCACACTTTAGACCTTCAAGTGCACGTTCTAAGGTTGGTACACCCCAGTCATTCACTTCATCAAAGAATACGTTAAACGCAGGTTCATCAAATTGAATAATGTCTACGCCTGCTGCTTCAAGTTCTAAAGCTTCTTGGTTCAAAATTTTGGCAAATTCCCAAGCCAGTTTTTCACGACTCTTGTAGTGTCCGTCAAAAAGTGTATCAATCATGGTCATTGGACCAGGCAACGCCCATTTAATTGGCTGACTGGTTTGGCTGCGTAAAAATTTCGCATCGTCTACAAACACTGCTTTTTTACGAGAAACTTCACCCACAACTGAAGGTACACTTGCATCATAACGATTACGAATACGCATGGTTTCACGCTTTTCGAAATCTACACCTTCAAGATGTTCAATAAACGTGGTTACAAAGTGCTGACGGGTTTGCTCACCATCACTCACGATATCGATACCTGCAGTGACTTGCTCATGTAATGATAATTTCAAAGCATCACGTTTAGCTTCTAATAATTCTTCGCCTTCAAGCTTCCATGCAGACCATAATTTTTCAGGTTCAGCTAACCAAGACGGTTTTGGCAAGCTACCCGCAGTTGAAGTTGGGAGTAAAAGTTTCGGTTGTGTAAGCGCCATGTCTAATCTTCTTTCTCTAAAATTCGTCAGTCTGTGTGTCAATTCGATGTCTTAAGCAGCTGTTTCGACCTTAAAGTTTGCTGCCCATTCATTTAAAATATCTTGATATGGTTTGATGAAGTTTTCTTCTGTCCATTTACCTTGCTTAACCGCTAACTCAGCACGTTCAACACGGTCATAAACGATACGTGTCAGTGAGTAATCGCCATAGCTCAAGCTTGGTTGATATTCCACACCTGCCGGAGAGTTGGTGTTGTAAATTTCAGGACGATAAATTTTTTGGAAGCTTTCCATGGTTGCAATCGCGCTGATCAATTCAAAATCAGTATAATCACGGACTAAGTCGCCAGCGAAATAGAATGCTAATGGTGCATTACCACCTTCTGGTTTGAAGTAACGTACACGTAAGCCCATTTTGGCGAAATATTCATCGGTACGTGAATATTCATCATTGGTATATTCCTCACCTAAAATAGGATGTACGTTTGCCGTACGGTAATAGGTTTTAGAGGTTGAAACACTTAAACAAATCACAGGTGGCTTGGTAAATTCTGCCTTAAATACATCTGAATTCACCAAATGTTGATACAATTTACCATGTAGATCTCCAAAATCTTCAGGTTTTTCACCTACACCACAACCCAATTGAGGCAATACTACGCTGAAGTCGTAATCACGCACATAAGATGAGAAGCTATTGCCGATCATGCCTTCAATACGCTCCCCTGTTTTATGGTCAATCACTACACTTTTCAGTGTTTCAATAAATGGGAAAGTTTGACCATTACCTTCGATATCAATTTCAGCAGAAATGATGTCAATCTCAAGTGAATAGCGATCACCTTTCGGGTTATCAACGGTTGCCAAGCTATTAAAACGGTTGTTGATCATCGCAAGGGTACGACGCAAGTTTTCTTCACGGCTTTCCCCACGTGCCAAATTGGCAAAGTTTGTGGTTAAACGTGTGCTTTCTGCTGGTGTATAATTCTCATCAAAACGGATACGTTTAATTGAACACTCAAATGCTGTACTCATGGAGATTGCCACCTAAAAATTTTATAAAAAGCTAAATTTCTGAATGGCTGTATTTAAACGTGAATAAGAAAGTGAGTAAAACGATATAAATTCAGCTTAAGATGAGAAATACTCATCTTAATAAATTAAAGATTCTGAGGATTTTTAGTTATTCAGTAAGTTAAGTGGCTATCTAAAATCTTTATCTGAAATTGATAATGTTTTTTGCAACTCTACTAAAGATAATAAATCTCCAACTATCAAGTATGTGTAAAGGCTTTGTTGCACAAAGATTTGAAATGCAAAGCGCCCCTAATTGAGCCAAATTTAAGGCGTAACTTGGGTAAGTGGTCGACCTAATTCCGTAAATCTGTTGAGGACTGCTACACGTGCATGAATCTCATTCACTTGGCTATCAAAGCTCCTTGCACTGAGTTTATCTGCTAATAATTTAATGCAGTGCATCTTGGTTTCAACCAAACTTCGCCGATGATAGCCTGACCATTTTTTCCATAGTGTCCTACCTGAGAAGCACTGCTTCGCAAGATTAACTGTTCGAAGTAATTTATTTCGTTCTAGCGAGCTACTCTTTGTATCTTTCCGTGGTTTCGCATTTTTTCTAGGTGGAATCACCATATGCGCTTGCCGATCTGCAATGACCTGACGGCATTGCTTGGTGTCATAAACTCTATCGGTATAAACAGAGTCAATCCGCTCATCTTGTGGAATTTGATCAAGTAAATCACCAAGCACCTGTGAATCACTGACATTATTGGTTGTGAGCTCAATAGCGCGTATTTGAGGGGTTTTAGCATCTATACCAATTGTAGTTTACGCCATTGGCGACGACATTCAGGTCCATGTTTCTTGCGCTTACACTCGCCCTCACCTAGAAACTTCATGCCTGTAGAGTCCATGAGTAGATGTAGCCCATCGCTACTTTTTTGGTAGCTGATTGCAATATCAATATGCTTTTATCTTCTACAAAGCGTGGTGTACGAATATCACTGATATTCGGGGCTGCTCATCCGCAAAGTTTAATCAGACTTTGCACAAAGCCAGTGACTATACGTAAAGACAGACGGAATAAGGATTTAATCATTAAGCAGCATTGGATGGCTGCGTCGGAGTAGGTTTGATTTCGCCCTTGTTTGCCTTTTGATAGCGCATACCATTGCGTAGCAGGATCAAACCAAATGGCAATATTTCCGCGACTCATGAGTGCTCGGTTATATATGCGGACCAATTGGTTGTGCGGTAGATTTTATGTGTAGGCTTATTCATTTGAAAATTATAAGTTGACAAAAATAACTAATGATGCGAAAAGGTTTTTTTAGTTAACAGATGTTCACACATGCCTAGAATTGTTTCTGTACCACTTAGTTTAGAACAGCGAGAACGACTCATTTTTCTGGTCAAGCATGCAAAACATTGGCGTGAAAGGCAACGTGCCCAAACTATTCTCTGGCTTTCCGAAGGTAAAAGCGTTGCGGAAGTTGCCACTCTACAAGAACGTATCCCAGAAACCATAAGGCTACAACGCCGACGTTGGGAATTGTATGAGTTTGAATCGATTAAAGAAGGTCATCGCTCAGGTCGACCCAATACATTGATCTCAGACTATCAGGCGAAAATCCTAGATTGGGTCAATACAAGTCCACTCAATGCAGAACAAATCCGAGTCAAACTACATGAAGAATACGAAGTGTCCGTGTCTGTTGAAACCATTCGTAAGTTTTTACGGGATTCAGGTATGGTCTTCAAGCGTACCCGTCATAGCTTGAAAAAAAAGAGATCCGATTGCATTTGAACAAGCAACACAGCAGATTGAAGAATTACGAGAGCAAGCGGCACGTGGTGAAATTATATTAGGTTATGTTGATGAAACAGGATTTTCATCTACACCTGATAACCGCTATGCGTGGACAAAGATAGGTGATGTTCATGCGGTTGATGCAATAAGATTAAAACGAGTTAATGTCATGGGGTGTTTGCTTTCAACGGGGAAACTGGTGACAAGCTGTTTACAAGAGTCAGTGACAAGTACTTGGTTTTATGCCTATTTAACTGGAATAGCTCAACAAGTAAAACAGACATATAACCTTCCATTGGTTCTTATTGTTGATAATGCCTCGATTCATAGAAGTAAAAAGATGGCTGATTACAGAGAGCTACTTAAAACTAACTTTTCGACGAATCTGTATTTTATTCCAGCTTATAGCCCTGAGTTAAATCGAATCGAGATGGTATGGAAGCAGATGAAATATTATTGGCGAGATTTTCAAGTCATGACAGCTGACAAAATAGAGCAATGGGTGGAGAAAGTATCAAACCAATTCGGAAAAGAATACATGTTTACTTTTTAATGGATACTTATCGCTGAAAAGCCTTTACAGATAGGTTTGTGCAACAAAGCCGTTCTTATTAAATTTCAATTAGTGAATTTCTTTCATCTTAACCTTAGAAAATATCAGTATATCAAATCCTTACTATCTAATTAAATCGTTAAAATATAGGGTTTAGATTTAAACCCATATAACTATGTCAAACAAACTTGAACGTCAGAAATTGACTCTCCCAGCAGGTCATGACAAGCTTCTGCTTCACTCCTGCTGTGCACCATGCTCGGGTGAAGTGATGGAAACCCTAATTGAATCAGGCATCGACTTTTCGATCTTTTTTTATAATCCCAATATTCACCCTGTCAAGGAATATGAAATCCGTAAGGAAGAAAATATTCGCTTTGCAGAAAAACATAATATTCCTTTTATTGACTGTGATTACGATACAGACAATTGGTTTGCACGTGCCAAAGGCATGGAAAATGAGCCAGAGAAAGGTATTCGCTGTATCATGTGTTTTGATATGCGCTTTGAACGGACTGCCCTTTATGCAGCTGAAAATGGCTTCAGCCTAATTAGTAGCTCATTGGGTATTTCTCGTTGGAAAGATATGAAGCAGATCAATGATTGTGGGCATCGTTCTGCTTCACATTATGAAGGTATCACCTATTGGGACTACAACTGGCGTAAAAATGGTGGTGCTGTTCGTATGCTTGAAATCAGCAAGAAGGAAGAATTCTACCAACAAGAATATTGTGGCTGTGTATACTCCTTACGTGATACCAACCGTTGGCGTATGAGCCAAGGTCGTGATCGCATCAAATTGGGCGTGAAATTTTATTCGAATGCCATGGATGATGAAAGCTAAGCTTCAGTCGCCAGATACCAATTTTTCCAGGAACTGGTTCCACGGACTTCAATGGGTACAGTTGGAATCAGTTTTTCTTTTAGAACGTCAGTCTGTCCCACGGCTTTGGCAAGTCGGGCTTTCACAGAATGAATGCATTCACGATCTCCAAACTCACAGAGATCCAATGTCGTACCACCACAAGGACCATTCGCCAATCCTTTGGGACAAGTTTCAGGGCAAATATATAAAGTATCTCCTAACCTACATTGACCACAACTTTCACAACCCACGACCCCTTGCTTAGAGATAAATTCAGTTTTTAACAATGCTTTTGCTGCAGGAGTATTTTCCCAGAGTGAGGCTTTAAAAATAAAATGCCCCACACCTTTGGCAATTTTGGACTCAAATAGAGCCTTGTGCATGAAATGCAATTGCTGATATTTAATAAGCTGGCTAGAGGATGGTTGGCGGGAATAATAAGCTAATTCTGGCACGAGTTCATTTTTAGTCTTCACTTGCCACAGTGCATTCCAGAGTGCTTCGAGTTCCTGTAAACCATAATGTCGATATTGTTCAATATATTTTTCTAAAAGCTTTTGCTCTTCAGGCTTATGGCATGCTGAAAGATGCACACCTGCAAAACCCAAATATTTACACATCAATATTTGTATAGCACAACGTTTATAAGCATTCTCAGTTCGTCCATCCTGTTCTTCCTGAGCCAACGCTCGTAACATGTGTGGTGTAATCACAATTCCTGCGACATTATGTTTCACCATAAAATTGGCACGTGCCAAACTAAGTGGCATAACACAAGCAAGTATATTTTGTGGGTATCGATGACGATTTAAAAAAGCCTTGGCTTGTTTTAAAGCCTCCATATCGTAACCCAACTGGGTAACGATAAAGTCTGCTCCTGCTTTAATCTTTTTGTGAAGTTTTAAATATTGTGCATCACGTTCAGCTTCAGCATATTTAAAGGGATTAAAAGCTACACCAATATGAAATCCACCATAACACTTTGCGGCCATGACCGCATTTACAGACTCTAAATATCGGGTGCGATTCGTTCCATCTTGACCATTTGTATGCCCTTTTAACTTATCACCTGTGAGAAGCAGTAAATTTTTTTGTCCCGAAGCTTGAGTTAATTTTAAGAAGGTCTCAAAATCAGTAATATCCCGACCTTTCCCTGAATAATGGATGATTTTTTCCACTGATGAAGGAAATGTCTTCGCACATTCAAGTGGTGGCAAATCACTATCGGCATGCACTCGATCTGCCAAAGTGATCGCACATGGAAATTCTGCTAAAGACATTGGTACTGCAATGCCCTTAGCAGAACTTAAATATTCCAACAAAATACAAAACTGATTGTGCTTAAAATGGGAAGCAAGCTGTGACATAAAATAAAGTTCAAATAAAAATGATTAAAGCAGGTCGCTATTATATTCGACCTAACAGAATCAGCCCGATTAATCTTAAACAGGCTGATATAGAAAATTTTAGTCAACAATTATGCAATGAATCTATTCAATACATTCAATCAGGCAACTTTCTCATGAGATTCTCGCTCTAATGCGAAATGAAATGCCTATTTTTCAAGAATATTTTGATACGACTTAATGAAGTTCTCTTCTATCCATTTACCTTGCTTAAGATTCAATTGAACACGTTCAACACCGTCATAAACTTTACGAGTTAAGAGAAATCATTATTGTGAACAGACTATTTCTCTAAGTTGATTCATCACAACATGTAATTTATAGCCATAGAACCGGCCCATTGAGCTTTTACCACGAGATGCAATTTTAGATAATGATTTATGGCGGTGAATAGGTTTGTGCAACAAAGCCTATTCTAATTAAAACTTAGATTTCATAACCATTAATTTACAGTACAACTATCAATAAAATCGCCCCACCATTGCATCATTTCCATACGCTGATTAAAATATTCTGCATGATTATAACTTGCACGGGTTTTATTTTTATCAGTATGAGATAGCTGTGCTTCAATCCAATTTGATTGAAATAAACCGGATTCATTTAATATGGTACTAAATGTCGATCGTAACCCATGAGAAGTTAATTCATTTTTAGTATATCCCATTTTTCTGATAATCAAGTTCAGGGTATTAAAATGAATAGGTTTATTATTATTTCGGGGGCTAGAAAACACATATTTCTCGCCATGAGACCAAACGAGTGCTGATTTCACAACTTCAAGTGCTTGATCAGATAGTGGAACAAAAAAATCAGGGATATCATGACCTAAAATAACCTTTCTTCTATATTGTTTAATATGTAAGGCTGGTATTTTCCATATTTTTTTATCTAGATCGAAGTGATGTGGTTCACAAAGCAATAATTCTCCACCACGGACGCCTGTATATAATTTAAATAACAGGGCTTTTTTAATAATAGGATCTGTATTAATCTGATTTAATTTAGCTAAGAAATTAGATAGTTCATCTGAATTCAAATGAGGATAGTTTTTCTTAATCTTATTGTTGACTAATATTTTATGAAGTCCATGTGCAATATTATATTCACAATACCCCATCGCTACCGCATAATCATAAATCTGATTTAAATAACTATAGGCTTTCTTTACAGGTTCTTTTACATTTCTAGATTCTATCTTTTTAATAATCTTAACTAGATCATATCTTTTAATTTCAATAAATGGCATTAGTCCAATATTTGGATAAACATCCTGATCTAAACATTTTTTTGCGAGCTGAATTACACCGCATCGTGGTTCATCTTCAAAGGAATTTTTAATTTTAAATTCTAACCACTCTTCACAAATATCCTGAAAAGTTTTGATGTATTTTTTATGCAGTGGTTTATTTTCATAATTATTAAATTTATATTCATCCCGGACTGATCTGGCCTCTTTCAAGGACATTACAGGATATTCACCCAACTTCATGCGAGGACGTTTATTTGTCCCTGCAAGTGAATAGCGGTAACTCCAAGATTTACGTCCGTTTGGTTCTACCTTCAAACTTAAGCCGTCATCATCTGCCAGAAAATAGATTTTTTCCTTTGATTTAGCTTGACGTACCTTAATTTCAGTAAGACTCATGAATTTTTAACCTAACCACAAATGGCACTGCTCAATTGAATTATAACAAATTTAAGCGATATTCATATGATGCGTATCATACGCATCACATATTTTTATAAGTAATTGTTAAATAAAATTTATATTTAGATTGGTTATTCCCTAGTAACCAATTAATTAACCATTGATTTTGCAAGTCTTAAATTGGCATTTGAAGTGCAGCCCCATGTTATGACTATTCACATTTCTGCTCTATGATTCATGGTTACTTATTAGTTATGTTATTACGTCAGGAGCGATACAAGAATTAGGGTAACCTTATTATGGAAATAGCGAATACGAAATTACTAGCTGGCGCTTTGATAGCCCTAACTTTAACTATAGTTAGCCCTGTCGTACTTGCAAATGATAACAATGATATACGAAAGACTATTGTAGTTAAATTTGCTAAAAAAGCTCACTCTGCAAATTATTACGGAAGGATAGATGGATACAAGTATGATTCCTACAAATTTTATGCTAAAAAAGGGCAAAAGTTAAAAGTGAAGTTGACTGGAGGAAATGTTGAAGCTTACTTATGGGGTAATCAATTAAAAGACTCCATCAATCTTGGAGAATATTCTCCAGAGCTTGATGATAAGGGTATTTATATTTTACCTGCTTCAGGTGAGTATGAAATTAGAGTATTACAACCTAGATCACAGGCAAGAAAAGATAAAAAACCTCAATACTGGATGAGTATTAACATTAAATAAAGACTTGCTAGATTTTTTTAAGCTTTTATACCAGGGTTCAAAAACTATTGCCAGTTAAACGGGGCGTGATTTTTACGTATATGTTTTTATATTAGTAAAAATGATATAGATACGTAATTCATAGAGATCGTTTCAATTTAGCAATCTCTAAATACATCTTGTAACTGGCATGTTGAATCCGTTCATTTGAGGGGGCGTATTGCTTCTGGACTTCATCTAAGAAAGGAGTTTCTTCACATAATTCAAAGTACCTTTCCATCGGTGTTTTACCTTGCAAAGCTGAATGTGGTCTCATCCAGTTACAGTAATGCTGCCATTCTGCCATTCTGCCAGTTTGCTCTGAATTTCCTCTGAATCGATATCTACAGTAGCGTAGAACTCAGATTTATCAGTCTTTTGTGAGCGCTACCTTGCCATTCAGATGAGGTGAACCCGGTTTATTCGGCCTAAATTTGATCCCATACTGCATCATTTTTTCTGTATTTTTTCAACAAAGAATTCTCGTTCACGATCGGTCTGTATTCGCTGTATGGGAAAAGGCATTTCTTCAATTACACAGTTAAAAAGTCGAGTGTATTCGCAGCTGTTCGGCGTTTATATATCCTTAAAACGCGATATCGTGTGCAGTCATCGATAGATGTGTACTGATATAGTCCAGGACCCAGTTTACAGGTATCCATTTGAATTCTATCGCCTGGTAATGGACGTTCATAACAAATGTAATCTACTTTACGACGGAATTTTTTAATCGGTTTGACTTAATGGGTGGATAGTACTTTATGGATAGTCGCCAAGGACAACGAGACTCCGTGCAGCTCATTAATTCGGTTTGCAAACGTCGAGCACCAAGATTTCTAGCTGAGCGCATTTCCAATATTAAAGCTTCTAGCTCAGCATTGATTTTAGTATTTGGCGATTTTAAGGGACATTTACTATGACTACTTAATCCATCAATACCTTGTTCAGAATATCGTTTCCACCACTTGCGTAAAGTTGGTCTAGAAATGCCACATCTCCGACAAACCAGGCCAGTATTATTGGTCTCTTCAAATAATTTAACCCATACGAGTCTTTGTTGAATTTCTCTGTTCATAGACACCCATTATATTGAAGTGATGTCTATGAATCACACAGATTATCATAAGGCTTTTGAAACTGTCGCACCTCATGTTTGAATTCACCCATTAACAGAGTGCGAATTAGTCCTTGATCATGTTTGACCACATTTCAAGGAATAGTGTCCAACTTTCGGTATGCAGATTATGGTGTGGGGTTCTCTTAAAGTTTAAACCTTATTATTTTACTTCAGTAATGCTGATTGGCTGGTCTTTTACAAATTCAACAACCCCTTCACCACGTTTAAAGTGAATTGAAACTCCATTATTATTAGCTAAACGAATACCACTACCAGCAACTGTTTGCTTTAAACGATATACCATGCCTGAGTTATCAGTCATTAAAGCAGTTTCAAAGTTATCCGATGATTTCAGAAAAATTAATAAACCATTCGGACCAGAAAATTTAAGGACCTGCGTATCAGCTGAAGTATTGCTTGTAGCCTTATCTTGTAAAGTTTCAGTCTTTGGACTCGAAGTACACCCAGTCATTGCTAAAACTAACAAAGTTAAACTTAAAAAATATTTCATTTAACTACCTTTTTTATCTGTAAATCATAGGTGTATTTATACTAATTGTTATAATTTAACAATAAAACAAATATTACTTTTTTTTACATAAAAAAGCCATAAATCGCATTTTGAACCTTACCGGATTTATCGGAGATTTTTTTATTTAAGTTAGGCCACCTGACCTAACGGGTTAATCTTATCATAGTACATTGCCTCAAACTCAAAAGGCGATACATATCCCAGTGCACTGTGTACATACTTTTTATTGAACCAATCTACCCAATTTAATGTCGCTTGAGAAGCAATGCTTCTCATCTCAGGAAAGTTGGTCTCCGACAAACCCGGTACGGTTCAGGCTAAAGCAACAGAACTTTGATAATTTCTTTTGAGCTTGTCATATCGAGTAGCTATTCCTCTAAATTGCTTTAATCTACAAAACATATTTTCAACTAAATGCCTGATTTTATATAAATACCAGTCCATATGGTCATTGTTCGATTGGCTATTCGTTTTCTTTGGTATATTCGCTTTAGTCCCTGTGTTCCTGATCTGTTCACGCAGTGGTTCTGAATCATAGCCTTTATCTGCACATACCACTTTTGTCTCTTTTAAATCTAATGTTGATATTAAATCAGGTGCAACTTTAACATCATGTGTGGTTCCATCGGTAATCATGAAATCAATAGGATTGCCATGTGCATCAACAATCAAATGTATTTTTGAGGAGTTTCCTCCTACACTTTTAGAAATAGATTGATTCGCTATGCCGGCAGAATGTTGATGAGCACGTACATGAGAGCCATCAATAAAAATCCACTCCATATCGGGGCATGAGGCTAGTAATTTGAATAATCTAAGTAACTTACCG
>NZ_KB850147.1:6537-10689 GCF_000369685.1 Acinetobacter sp. CIP 102136 | reverse complement strand
AAATTACGCAGAATAACTTTCAACTTTTGCCAGTGTTGATCTGTCAGCATGGTACGAGGCATAGCGAATAGTAAAATTGGGTTTGGCGATTTGATTTTACTACTTCGCTATTTTTTTAAGCTAAAAGTGTCAACACACCCTACTTGTTTAATACCCCGAGGAATAATTTAATCTTGCTGTGCGTTAGTCACGTTTCTTTCTTTCAAAAGTTGATTATATCTTTCAACGTAACCGTCGTGATATTCAAGCCCTTTTGATAGGAATTTGCAGTGAAAGAATAGGCGAAACTTGTCTTAAATAAGTAAGCGTCCGCTGAACACACCTTATGAATTCATCCTATAAGCCTTAATTTAGTCCCCACTTAAAAACAAGTGGGGACTAAAATTTATGACTACAAATCACCAGACATCCATCGCATCTCTTGCGAAAAAACGAAGAACATACAGTGCTGAATTTAAACAGCAGATCGTTCAGGCTTGTAAAGCACCGGACGTTTCAATTGCTTCGGTCGCTTTGCAACATGGATTGAATACAAATCTTGTATCCAAATGGATTCGCTTAATTGATGGTAAGCCAGGGAATGATCGCTCACCACTACCGAATAAACCTGCATTTATTGCCTTATCTTGCTCTACACCATTAGATCCTACTCCTACTGACATGTTAACGGTTCAAATTACTTTACCCCACTCAAAAGCAGAAATTGGCTTGAAATGGCAAGTATCAGAAATATCTGCTTTAGCAGAATTACTCAAGGCACTTGCAACATGATCCGCATTGATGAAATCTGGCTTTCTACCCAACCTCTGGATATGCGAGCAGGGATGGATACTATCATGGCTCAGGTGGTGAGAGCCTTTGGCTACATCAAACCGCATTGTGCTTACCTGTTCTGTAATAAACGTGGCCATCGCATGAAAGTGCTGGTACATGATGGACTGGGCATCTGGCTGTGTGCCCGGCGGCTGGAACAGGGAAAATTCCACTGGGCGCAGGTTCACCAGGGTGAAAGCATGGCGATCAGTCCGGAACAGTTACAGGCACTGATCCAGGGTTTACCTTGGCAGCGCATTGGACGACAGCAGGTGGTGACGATGCTCTAAACTAGGCTGGTCCATTCTGCTATTCTCCAAACGTTCTATTTCCTCTGCGTCATGACCTCAGGCATACTGCGGTCATGAATACGCTGCCAGACTTAAGCCAACTGACCCATGAACAACTGCTGGAATTTACCAGACAGTTGGCAATGCAGCATCAGTCTCTGGCACAATCAAATCAAGAATTAGAAAAATCAAACCAGCAATTGGATGCCAAAGTTCAACATCTTTCCATTCTCACGCAAAAATACGAGCATGAGCTCGCACTATTTAAACAGCACAAATTTGGCAGTAAAAACGAACATCTCACCGCAAAACAAATCCATCTGTGGGACGAAGCGGTTGAAGAGGATATCGCAGCAGTTGATTTGGAACTGGAGCGGCTGAATGCAGATAAAACCGATGCAGCGACAGAGAAAGCCACAGTCAACAAACCTAAACGTCGACTGCTGCCGGATCATCTACACACCATCCGTATTGAGCATGAACCTGCATCAACCCAATGCAGTTGTGGCTGCCAGTTACGTCGTATCGGCGAAGATATCAGTGAAAAACTGCATTTCAGACCGGCACAGTTCTATAAGGAACAGCATGTGCGTGGCAAATGGGTCTGTGATCAGTGTGACACCCTGACTCAGCAAGCGATGCCCGCCTATGTGATTGATAAAGGCATTGCTTCACCTGAACTGCTCAGCCATGTGCTGGTATCGAAGTATGCCGATCATTTGCCGCTGTACCGTCAGCGCCTGATCTATCAGCGGGCGGGCATTGATCTGTCCAGATCTACTTTATCTGACTGGATAGGTCGCTGCGGTGTAGAACTGGAGCCTCTGGCCAATGCCTTAAAAGAGGTGGTGCTGCAACAGCGGGTGATCCATGCCGATGAAACGCCGGTCACCATCATGCGGATGGGTGATGATGAGAAAAAACCGAAGAAAGGTTATGTCTGGGCCTATGCCACTACACAGTACAATCCAGTTCAAGCGGTGATCTATGACTTTCAGGATAGCCGTTCAGGTCAGCATGCAGAAGAGTTCCTGAATGGCTGGCAGGGCCATCTGGTCTGTGATGATTACAGTGGTTATAAAGCACGCTTTAAATCAGGCGATGTCATTGAGGTGGGCTGCATGGCGCATGCACGTCGTAAATTCCATGAGCTACATGTGACTGGGAAAAGTCAGATCGCTGAACAGGCATTACTGATGATTCAGAAACTGTATGCGATAGAAGCAGAACTCAGGAAAAAGACCGATAGTACAGCAGAACACCGCCGCGAATACCGACAACAGCACAGCCAACCGGTGATGCAACAACTGTATGAATGGCTCAACCAACATTATCTGACGGTGCCATCGAGTTCTCCAACCGCCAAGGCCATCAATTACAGTCTGAAGCGTTGGCCAGCCTTAAGCCGCTATCTGGATGATGGCAATCTACCCATTGACAATAACTGGGCAGAGAACTCTATGCGTCCCTGGGCATTGGGCCGTAAGAACTGGTTGTTTGCAGGTTCGCTGCGCAGTGGACAGCGAGCGGCAAATATCATGACTTTAATCCAGTCAGCAAAGCTGAATGGGTTGGATCCGTATGCCTATCTCAGTGATGTGCTGAAAAGGCTGCCGACGCATAAAGCGACCCAAATAGAAGAATTACTACCACATCGCTGGAAATCCAACTCAAATTAAAAAATAGGCATGGGGTTCAGCGGACGCTTACATACCAACGAACAGCCCAAAGAATGATTTCACCTTGAAAGTGCCGACCGTGGAAGGGATTCATCTGCTGTATCTCGAAATAAATAAGATATTTAGCTTATCATGTCAGCCTATTTGCAACAGTGCCGCAAGGAATTGCTTTAGCATTAGAAATGCTTTAATTAGTACAACAGACCTTATCTGGATTTTTATTGACCATGGCTCATTCCCACACACATGAGACATCACATTACGGTACGGCCTTTGCTATCGGTATTGTATTGAACTTGGGCTTTGTTTTAATTGAAGCATTCTATGGCTGGCAAACCGACTCCATGGCCTTGCTGGCTGATGCGGGCCATAACTTAACCGATGTCGGTGGATTACTTCTGGCATGGGCAGCCTATAGCGTAGCGCGTATTCACTCCAATCGTCGACATACTTATGGTTGGCAAAAAGCCTCGATTCTGGCCAGTTTTACTAATGCCGTGCTGATCCTCTTTGCGATGTTTTCTCTAGGCTGGGAATCTATACAACGGATTCAGTCTCCCAGCCCTGTAGCGGCAGTCACCGTTATGATCGTCGCTGCAATCGGTGTGGTAGTGAATTTGAGCACCGCCCTTTTGTTTCTTAAAAACAGTCAGCATGATTTGAATATCAAAGGTGCCTTTCTGCATATGGCGGCAGATGCCGTTGTTTCGGTCGGCGTAGTGGTCGCGGGGGCCTTATATTTATGGCAGGGCTGGTTATGGATTGACGCTGTGGTAGGTTTGATTATCGCCATTATTATTATTTTGGGAACATTTTCCTTGTTCCGCCAATCCTTACACTTGCTCTTTGATGGTGTGCCCGATCAGATTAACCTTTTAGAAGTCAGGAACTGCTTACTCAATATTCCGAGCGTTGTGGATCTGCATGATTTACACATCTGGAGTATGAGTACCCTGGAAAATGCACTCACGGTGCATGTGGTTTATGATGACAACTTACAAACTGCGAATACCTTACTTGCAGAAATTACCGAAGCTTTACATCATCATTTTGATCTCAAACATGTGACGGTGCAGCTGGAATCGATCGCTTATGCTGAAGGTTGTGAAATGAAACTTAAACCACATTATACTTCTAGCCAATCCTTGTTGAAATAAAGTCTCAGAATCATATATTTCATATTGCGCATATTCGGATATTCATATATAACCAAGCTATTCTTTTGGCACTGTTGCAAATAGAGATTTGAGTCGATGATGTTCCCTTTAAAAAGTACTTAGAGACCGAAAACCCTGTTGATTAGACACACTTCACCCTGAGGCTGACCATAATAAAATGACGATGCTTGTCCTTTACGTAGTGCACGCATG
>NZ_KB850147.1:0-6042 GCF_000369685.1 Acinetobacter sp. CIP 102136 | reverse complement strand
TTTCAGGAGCATAACGTTGAACCCAACGGTAAATAGTCGTGTGATCAACATTCACACCCCGTTCGGCCAGCATTTCCTGCAGTTCACGATAGCTAATGCCATATTTACAATACCAGCGCACAGCCCAAAGAATGATTTCGCCCTGAAAATGCCGACCATGGAAAGGATTCATATGCTGCACCTTTAGCTAAAACAGTCTTCAGCTTACCATTCGTGGTTATTTGCAACAGTGCCAAACAGCGCAATAAAATAGAAACGTTATTCAGCTTATTGAAAGGCCAATACAATTTAGTGACGAGTAAAGCTCGTAGTATTCATGGATTTCTAAGTGGGATTTACGCATCGTTATGCGCATATCAATTAACTCATCGAAATAAGCCGAAAATTCAAATTATGGAACCATTGGCTTAAACAGGATTCGGGTTAATAAACATATAAACTACTATTAAGAATAAATGAATTGAGCAACATTAAATTCTTATTGAAGTCAATCGTTCGCTAGACAAAATTGAAATCTTTCTTTTATTGACAATATGTTAACCACACTAGACTTCAATAAAATCACTGTTCATTATAAATCACATAATAACTATATTTTTGGAGTACGATTCAATGGGATTCAAACTCATACCAACCATAATTTCAGTATCACTTACCCTTATTATTTGGTTTCTCATTCCAATTCCGCAAGATGTTTCTGCAAATGCTTGGCTTCTATTTGCGATGTTTATTGGTGTTATTTCAGCCATTATTGGTAAAGCAATGCCTATTGGTGCAATTTCGATTATCGCGATAGCACTGGTCGCGATTACCCGAGTAACAGCAGATAACCCTAGCGATGCCATCAAAGATGCTTTAAGTGGCTTTGCTAACCCTCTTATTTGGTTGATTGGTATATCCATCATGATTTCAAAAGGGTTACAAAAAACAGGGCTAGGTGCACGACTAGGTTATTACTTTATTGCAGTTTGGGGTAAAAGAACCATTGGTATTGGCTATAGCCTTGCATTATCTGAACTCATTCTTGCACCTGTTACCCCAAGTAATACAGCACGTGGAGGCGGAATTATTCACCCTATCGTGCGCTCGATTGCAACGAGTTTTGACTCAGATCCAGAAAAAGGCACTGAAGGTAAAATTGGTAAATATCTTGCTTTGGTCAATTACCATTCAAATCCTATTACTTCTGCCATGTTTATTACGGCTACTGCACCCAACCCTTTAGTCGTTGAACTCATTGCGAAAGCGACCAATAGTCAAATCCATTTGAGTTGGACCACATGGGCATTAGCAATGGTTTTACCAGGTGTTGTTGCATTAGCATTTATGCCGATTGCGCTTTACTTTATGTACCCACCTGAAATTAAAAAAACACCAAATGCTGCACAATTTGCCAAAGACCGTTTACAAGAAATGGGTCCCATTACCTTACATGAAATGATTATGTTGGCTGTATTTGGAATTTTATTATTACTCTGGGCAGGTATTCCTGCCATGTTGTTGGGTGATATGTGGACTTTAGACCCAACTACAACCGCGTTTATTGGTTTATCACTCCTTCTGCTTACAGGAGTTTTAACTTGGGATGATGTCTTAACTCAAAAGAGTGCATGGGATACAGTAACTTGGTTTGCTGCATTGGTCATGATGGCGACCTTTTTAAATAAGCTCGGCTTAATCGCTTGGTTTTCTGGTGTTTTACAAACTAGCATTGGACAGCTTGGCTTAACGTGGGTTCCTGCTTCCATGCTTTTACTATTTGCTTATATGTACGCTCACTATATTTTTGCCAGTACTACTGCACATATTACCGCTATGTTTTCAGCATTCTACATTGCAGGTATCGCACTAGGTGCTCCTCCAATGTTCTTTGCACTGATTATGGCAGCAGCATCAAGCATTATGATGACGCTGACTCATTATGCGACAGGTACATCCCCTATTATTTATGGTTCAGGTTATACAACGCTTGGTGAATGGTGGAAAGCTGGTTTTGCTATGAGCATTATCAATATAGCTATTTTTATTGTATTGGGCGGACTTTGGTGGAAGATGCTGGGCTATTGGTAATTTAATATCTATAACAAAATTAAAATTTTATAAGTATAGTTATATCTGGCTTTGTTGCACAAAGCTATTCTTGAAGGCTTCTTCAGTAATATAATTTCCAGATGAAGAAGCCTACACCTAAAATCTATCGTACAACCAATTGGTCCTCGTATAACCAAGCTTTAATCAAGCGAGGAAATATTTCAATCTGGTTTGATCCTAAGACGCAATGGTATGCACAACCACAAGGCAAGCAAGGACGAAATCAAACTTATTCCGATACAGCGATTCAATGCTGTTTAATGATCAAATCTCTATTCCGTCTTTCTTTACGTATGGTTACTGGCTTTGTTCAAAGCCTGATTAAACTCTGTGGCTTGAATTGGACAGCACCAGATTACTCCACCCTTTGTAGACGACAAAAGCATATTGATATTGCGATAAGCTATCAGAAAAGTCATGATGGGTTACACCTACTTGTCGACTCTACGGGTTTAAAGTTTTTAGGTGAAGGCGAATGGAAGCGTAAAAAACATCAGCCTGAATACCGTCGGCAATGGCGTAAACTGCATATTGGTATAGATGCTGAAACACTGCAAATACGTGCCGTTCAGCTTACTACAAATAATGTCAGTGATTCACAAGTACTAGGTGATTTACTGGATCAAATTCCACTAGATGAGCGAATAGATTCTGTCTATACCGATGGCGCGTACGACACGAAGTGCTGCAGAAAAGTGATTTCAGATCGTCAAGCACATGCAGTAATTCCACCCAGAAAGAATGCCAAGCCCTGGAAAGATTCTAAAATAAGTTCAATAGAACGAAATGAGTTACTTCAAACGGTTAAACATTTAGGTAGAACCCTATGGAAAAAATGGTCGGGTTATCACCGTCGTAGTTTGGTGGAAACCAAGATGCATTGCATCAAATTATTAGGTGATAGGCTGACGGCAAGACATTTTCAAAGTCAGGTCAATGAAATTCATGCGCGTGTGGCAGTTCTGAATAGATTTACGGAATTAGGTAGACCTCGCACCCAAGTTGTGTCTTAAATTTGAATGGATTGGGGAGAACTCAGCTTTTGAATGTTTATGCAACAAAGCCGTTTTCTAGGAAAGATCTTCAATACGGTGAAAAAATGGCAAATTCCACGGGTCATCAATACAGATAAAGCAGCGACCTATGGCCATGCTTTATCACGATTAAAGCGAGAAGGAAAATGTCCAGTAGATATTGAGCACAGGCAGATTAAGTATAAAAATAATGTCATTGAATGTGATCATGGTAAGTTAAAGCGAATCATCAGGGCCACATTAGGATTCAAATCTATGAAGACGGCTTATGCCACAATTAAAGGTATTGAAGTCATGCGTGCACTACGTAAAGGACAAGCATCGTCATTTTATTATGGTCAGCCTCAGGGTGAAGTGTGTCTAATCAACAGGGTTTTCGGTCTCTAAGCACTTTTTAAAGGGAACATCATCGACTCAAATCTCTATTTGCAACAGTGCCAAAACGACTGCTATTTCCTTTACTGCGGCAGGCAATAATTTTGAATTAGCACTGGCTGTAGCGATTGCCACTTTTGGATTAGCTTCACCTGTAGCTTTCACAACAGTGATTGGACCGCTTGTTGAAGTGCCTGTATTGATTGCCTTAGTGACAGTTTCGCTATGGCTTAGAAAAAAAGTTTTTAAAGAAGTATGAATCAAAAGAGTATTTAGATTTCCTAAAATTAACATAATACACCTTATACAAAACTAAAAATGGGAGCTTTAAGCTCCCATTTTTGCTGAGTTTTTCAATTTTTAGGTAGTAGCCTAGGCTTCAATAAATTACGCACCTAAACGCATTAACTTTTCTTGAATCGCATCACTGACAAAGGCATTTAGAGAATTACTTGATGCTAAAACCGCCTTACGGTGCAATTCAGGGCTAATACGGACATTAAAAGTGCCTTTGAATGGTTGATCAGGAGATTTTCCTAGTTCAGCACATGATTCTAAATAGCCGTCTACAGATTCCTGAAAAGCTTTCTCAAGGGCTTTTAAAGTTTCCGCTTCATAGGTGATAAGATCACGAATAAAAGCAAGTTTTCCAAATAACTCACCTGTTTCAAGATCAGGCTCAATTGTTCCGAGATAACCTTTGTATTTTAAATAGCTCATAAAAATCCCTCCTGCTTGAGTGCCTGTTTTACAGCTTTCAATGCCCCACCTTTGATTTCATTTTCAGGGTGTGGTCTATGCAGTAAAATCATATGTTCAGTTTTTTCATTAAAAAACCGAACACGAGAGCCTGCCATTTCAAATTTTTCATAGCCGAGCTGGCTCAGTAAAACGACTAAATCTTTATATGGAAACGTATTTTTTGAATTTCCAAATTTTTCCAATAACTTTTCCGTTTTACCCATATTTTAGCCCTACTCAGTTACGACTAAGTATAGTCCCCTGAAATTAAAAAATGCAACTGAATTTAGTTGCATTTCATATAACAACCATTATGTTAAATGGAATATAAAAAACAGTTGACATAAATACATTGTGTGCAATTATATTGCACACAATGTATTTATTTAAAGGTAATCAAAATGAGTAATCTTTATTCTACCCAGGTTAAAGCAATCGGTGGACGTTCAGGAAATATTCGTAGTGAAGATGGTATCTTAGAACTAAAATTGGCTTTGCCAAAAGAATTAGGTGGTAAAGGTGATGCAACGAATCCTGAACAATTATTTGCAGCTGGCTATGCTGCATGCTTTGGAAATGCAGTGATCCATGTAACTCGTAGCAATAAAGAATATAAAATCCGTGATAACGATGTAGAGGTCCTGAGTACTGTTGGAATGGTTGCTAATGGCAATGGTGGATTTGCCTTGACAGTACACTTAGATGTCACACTTTCAGGTATTTCACAAGCTGATGCAGAGAAAATCGTGGAACAAACGCATCAAGTATGTCCTTATTCCAATGCTATTCGAGGTAATATACAGGTGTCTACCACTGTCTATACCAAATAAAAAGCTATGTCCAAGAATCAGCTTTGCTTAGATGAGCAACTATGTTTTCCTATTTATGCTGCATCTAATTTAATCGTAAAAGCTTATCGCCCTTTTCTTACACCTCTCGGACTCACTTATCCTCAATATTTAGTGATGTTGGTTTTGTGGGAAAAAGAATGTGTAAGTGTGGGTGATCTTGGACAAATTTTACATCTTGATAGTGGAACATTAACCCCACTATTAAAAAGAATGGAGACATCTGGTCTAATTAATCGATCACGTGATCCTAATGATGAAAGACGAGTTCTTATTTCATTAAAAGATAAAGGGCGAGACTTATCTGCTGAAGCAGAAAAGATTCCTAAAGAGCTTACCAAGAACATTGAGTTTGATAACTTAAATCAATTACGAGATGAATTAAAAGTATTAGTTAATCTATTATCAGAAAGAATTTGAGACCTCTTAATATCTGATAATGGAAGCCTGTTTACTTTCAAGAATCAATTAGTTTTTCTAAAATAAACATAATACACCTTATACGAAGTCAAAAAAATATATCTATATGATAATTAATGAAATTGTAATAACTATTCATAATGACCATTATGTAAAATGGATATGATAGAAGTGTACTAGTGAGTACACTTCTATCATAAAAAAGAGAGCTGCTAGCTCTCTTTTTTATGTTTTATTCAAAATGAAGTTGATATTTATCCGTCGTAATCTTGATCTTGAGGTTCTTATATTTTCGTTTTGTGGCACTCAGGGCTGAATCTGTCACTTCTGCATAAAATTTAGGGTCATTCATTAGATCTCTTGCGAAAGTAAAAAATTGTTTATACTAGCCCCATGAAATATGAAAATTTAACTCGATTTAATGATGGGGAATTTAAACGACTCGTTGGAGTTCCTCGTCCATTATTCTTAAAAATGGTATCGGTGTTACAACACGCTGAACTTGCCAAGAAAAAATCTGGAAGGCCGCATTC
>NZ_KB850146.1:0-3143 GCF_000369685.1 Acinetobacter sp. CIP 102136 | reverse complement strand
ATTGAACCGCTGCCAAACTCTGGCAAACATCTCAATGAGGCTTCCCGAGTAGTGCACATCACACCGATATCAGCAGGGAACTTGACACGATGGACGTCCTTCATCGAAAAATTAGTGAACAGCGGTGAGGGTGATATGCGTATAACACAGACTTTCAGCCTGTATGGGTAGCCTTGTAAAGCATACAGTGAAGAGAGCATGGATTTTCAGAAGTTCTTTAAAGAACACTTTTTTAAAAAATTTAAAACTTTATTTATTAAACAACCTAAATATTTATTAGATATAAAATATTATCCTGAGTATCTTTCCTTCAATGAATTTGATTCCAGAAAAGAGCAAATTTTATCCAGTCTTTTACTAGATTTTTCTGATCGAAAATATTTTCCTCAAGCTTTACACCCTGTATTGATACCTAAACCAGATGGTTCATTACGTCTAATATGTATTCCGTCTATCCAAGATCGTTTAGTACAACAAATAATTTTAGAATATATAAGAGAAAAATACCCAGAAAAATATAAGTTAGCGACTGATTATGATTTTTCGTCTAAGAAAGAAGAGGGTGGTGCTATTAAAGCAAGATGCGTAGCATTAGGCTTTAGAAATCAATATTCTCATGTATTAAAGACTGATATATCTGCATTTTTTGATAATTTAGATAGAAAAATAATTAAAAAGAATATTGATATTCAAATAGGTATAAAAGAAATTGATTTTATTTTAGAAAAAATTATAAACATTGATATTAAGTTGCCCCCCCCCCATTCAATTGAATCTAAAGAATTTGAATTTTTAAAATCCAAAAAAGGAAAAGGAATTAGACAGGGCATGCCTATGTCTTCATTCTTTGCGTCTCTTTATTTATATGATTTTGACAATTTTATGAATATAAAAAACATAAAATATGTCAGATATGCTGATGATTTAATTGTATTTTGTTCATCCTATAAACAAGCTAAACAAAATTTATTACTAATAAAAGATGAACTTATAAAAATTAAACTCACTGTTCCAGATCTTGAAGAACGTACTAAAACGAAAATAGTTAAAAATCAATCTATTGATTTTTTAGGGTTAGAATTTAGGTATACAGGAAAGTATTTTAGATCGTTTATACCTAACTCAACATTTGAAAAAGTTAGTACAAAATTATTAGCTTATGATTCTTTAAACAAAAATATAAAAAGGCAAAAAAACTTTCCTGATGTAATTCAAGATATTAATTATATTACAAACGGGTATAAAGCAGCTTTCTCTGATGCCTGTAATACAAGCGAGCTAGATAAAGAAATTAGTGAAATCAAAACAAAAGTTTTCTCTAAATTGATGTCCTCTATAGACATAGATATTAATACTTTAAGCGCTAGACAGAAGAAATTCTTTTTTAGTTTATAAACTTTTATTTAACATAAAATCTCTTATGCGAAATTCGTATGTAAGCCTCAAATAGAAATGTCCTAGATAAATAGATGAGCTAATTAACCGATATATTCGGCTCATTAATTGATCTGAATATATGCTATATTCAACTCATCTTAGATTTTCAGAGAAAGATTGAAAATGCAGGAATGGATTTGGCAAATACAAAACTGGACAAATTTCACATGGCAAGATTCAATTATCTTACCTAAAACCAGACAGATACATCAAAAAATAGGGTTTCTTCTTGGACAAAGTCAGCATGATTTAGCAAAAGAACAATTCACTCTAGATACTCTACTTGCCAATCTTGTTGCTTCATCAGCAATTGAAAATGAAACCATCAATGTTTTTTCATTGCGATCATCTCTAGCTCAACGCTTGGGTGTCACGCTTGAACAGCCTTATCCAAGCTCAGATCGATCAGAAGGTTTAGCCAATATCATGCTAGATGCACTTAACGATGTTAAGCAACCACTGACTGTTGAGCGTCTCATGCAATGGCATCGTTGGCTTTTCAATGATCCAGACTGGACAATGCAACGTTTACGCATTGGTCAACTCCGGGGATCAGAGCCTATGCAGGTCGTTTCAGGTCGATTGCATTACCCTAAAGTACATTTTGAAGCACCTCCAAGAGAAGGCTTAGAAGATCGCTTAAATGCCTTCATAGAGTGGTTTAATCAGAGTTTAAATGATTCATTGCTTGATCCATTGTTACGTGCAGGCATTACCCATTTATGGTTTGTTACTCTGCATCCTTTTGATGATGGTAATGGCCGTATTACACGTACACTTACAGACCTTGCTCTCGCTCAAATGGATGAACAGAGCATCCGTTTGTATGCAATGTCTACTGCGATATTAAACAAACGTAAAAGTTACTATGAGGTATTAGAGCAAACCCAAAAAAATGATTCTGATATCACAAATTGGCTGATTTGGTTTCTAGACACATTGAATGATAGCCTTGAAAAAACCTTGGCGCAGATCAGTCGAACATTATTTAAAAGTCAATTTTGGCATAAACATTCAAATTCAACCCTGGGTGAAGAACAACGCAAAGTTCTAAATCGTTTATTAGACGGTGGAGAAAATGGCTTTGAACATGGTATTAGTGCTTCACAATATCAAAAGGTTGCTAAAGTCAGTAAAGCAACAGCTACTCGCCATTTATCAGACCTACTTGAGAAAGAATGTATCGTCAAATTAGAAGGTGGTGGACGTAATACACGCTATCAGATTAATACTCAGTTATAGATATTCTTAGTAATAAAAAACCCCGGCATCCTGCCGGGGTTTCTCATATTGGGTTGCTAGGTATGACTCCTGTCTTACCTCACGCTCCTGGTGCGATCTTTCTTATTCTTGTTGTTTGGAACATCCTGTTCTCTATGACTTCATCATAGGAAAATTCACCTATCCTGGACAGCCGCAAAGAACCGGAATTCACGTAAGCTCAGGCGTACAAAATAGCCTAAATTTTATCCCCAGCAATTGGGGATAGTTTTGGAACCTGAATCCGTATGAAATGGGCACTGACTGCCAAATTGATCGTTTTTTGATCAAATTTACTGGCAAAATGTTACAGATCCGCTTAAAAACTCACCAACTTATTACAAAAACCATTTTTTGTGCATTTTGTGATCAGTATTAAATTTTTAAGTTATTGATATTTAAATTAATATACAAGTGTACTTCGTATAACCGCCATTATGTTAAAT
>NZ_KB850145.1:10662-67189 GCF_000369685.1 Acinetobacter sp. CIP 102136 | reverse complement strand
GTCCATCGTGTCAAGTTCCCTGCTGATATCGGTGTGATGTGCACTACTCGGGAAGCCTCATTGAGATGTTTGCCAGAGTTTGGCAGCGGTTCAATAAGTCAACATTAATAAATATATCCTAAATTAATAAAAAATCTAGATATTTTTATCTTAATTATTTTTGTTTAACTGGGATAATGTCGTCGCTATCCTACTGGTCCTGCAGCGACTCTAATTCGCATTCTGGATTCCCATCCAACTCTGATTTAAAAAAGATTAAAACAACTGTTATTGGTTTGTTTTATTTTGTAATATATAAATAATATCTTCTTAAACAAAAAAAATATGGAACATTCTACTAAAATTTTTATTAGTTATTGTCATGCAAATGACATTCACTTCAATGCATTAATGTCCCATTTAGGCGCTATTGCTAAATTCAATAATATAGAAATCTTTACAGATCAACAAGTTGACATAGGTCAGGATTTAGATGGAACTATCCAAGAACATCTTCAATCTGCAGATATAGTCGTGTGTTTAGTTAGTACAGAATATTTAAACTCAGATTACTGTATTAGAAAAGAGTTAGAAGTTGCAATTGAAAAGCAAGTAATTGATAACTCTAAAATTTTTCCAATTATTGCTGAGGATTGCCTTTGGAAAAGAACATATTTTGGAAAAATAAAATGTGCTCCTGAAGATGGTGGTCCTGTATCAAAGTATGAGAATATAAGTTCTGTCTATTTAACAGTAGTAGATCAATTGATGAGTCAAATTGAGAGAAATAGAACTGTAGATATTGAAAAAAAAAAAGATCATCTAGCATCAGCTCTGATCTTTGACCAATCTGAAAAATTTCATAATTACATTCATGACCTAGGAATAAGTATAAAACATCCTCATAAAGATCATGTGATCCTGGATGATGTTTTTATTTATCCTGATTTGGAACATATAAATAGTAATGATGTAATTAACTACAAACAAATTTCTTCAGAAAGTATTCTCGAAAAATATAATTATTGTTATTTTATCGGATCAGATAAATCTGGAAAAACTGCCTTATTAAAAAAATATTCTCACGATTTATTTAAAAAGGGTTATCAAGTCGTCACTTTAAAGTCAACAGATATTAAACATTATAGTGCAGAGCAACTTCTTAAAATTTGTTCAAATAAATATAATATTGAATATGATAAGAATCTAGAAAATTTTGTTTTATTAATTGACGACTTCCATAATTTACAAATTAGTGAAAAATATGAAAATGATTTTTTAAAGTCTATAACTAGTTTTTTTAAGAAAATTTATTTTTTTGTAGATAAACAATATTTTTTTGGAGATAGATCAAAACATTTAAATGTAAATTTTGAAATTTTTGAAATAAAAAATCTAGGTCACGTTAAAAGAAATGAGCTATATAGTAAGTGGTATGGGATTGGAATTGAAACTCCTTATGTACAAAATGATGCAGATTTTTTAAGGAAAATTGATACTGTTACTAATCATTTTGATCTGTTACTTAGAAAGAATGTAATGGACGCTAAGCCAATGTATATTCTTACTATTATTCAGACCTTAGATAATTTAAATGTTTCTAGAGACTTCTCTCTAACTTCTTATGGACATTGTTATAACACACTAATTTTAAGTCTATTACATAAGTCAAATGTAAATCATCATGACTTTGATAGTATTTTAAATTTTTTATCCCATCTTTCATACAACATGTTTGAAAATAGAGCCAAAAGTATATCCAATGAAAGATTAGATAATTTAATTAAAGACTATCATAAAGATTATGTTATTAATTTAGATATCAAAAAAACACTAATTGAATCAAATATTTTATATTTAGATGAAAATTTAGATTATATTTTTTCACAAAAATATATATATTACTTTTCTTGCTCAAAATATATAGCTACCAACCAAAATACTCTTACTAGTTTAATTAAAGAACTATGCGACACTATTCATACAGAAGAAAGTGCTAATATTCTAATATTTTTGGTTCATCACTCAAATTCTACTGATTTTATTGACAATATTTTAGATTACAGTTCAAATCTATTAATAAATAGCACACCTCATTACTTAACCCTTGATCAAAATCAAGATTTAAATTTAAAATTTAAACAAATTTTAAATCAGGAAATTAAACAAATTCGTTTAGAAAATAAAAATATATATGATGAAAGAAGTAAACAACTCACTTTAAAAGATAACAGACCAGAATCAGAAGACGTTTTAGAATCCGCTATTAATTCCCTTGATAACAAAGAAAATAATAGTGAAATTAAAGATAGCCTTGATCAAAATATTGAACTCAATGAAATTAATGAAGCTCATACTATTTTTAGATGTCTTGAAGTACTAGGGCAGATAGCGAAGAACAAATATGGATCTTTCAACCGCAGTAGACTAGAGAATTTACTAGATTCTAGTTATAGCTTAGGTCTCAAGTCTCTATCCTTTTTCTTAGATGTATTGATGAAATCCGATAATGACTTAAAGGAGTTCATGATTTCTATAATTCAAGAAAAGGAAAAATCTTCAAATGAAGAAGCAGTAGCTATGGCTGAAAAAATGATTTTTGAAATGTGTAAATCTGTTTGTCGCTATTTAATTAATTTTATCTCTAAAGCTACAGCATCACCTCAGCTTGAAGAAATGTAAGCGTCCGCTGAATCCCATACCTATTTTTTAATTCGATTTAGGTTTCCAGCAGTGCGGCAGCAATTCTTCAATTTGGGTCACTTTGTGTGTCGGTAACCTTTTCAGCACATCACTTAAATAGGCATACGGATCCAAGCCATTCAGCTTTGCTGACTGGATTAAAGTCATGATGTTTGCCGCTCGCTGACCACTGCGCAGCGAACCTGCAAACAGCCAGTTCTTGCGTCCCAACGCCCAGGGACGCATCTGATTCTCTACCCAATTGTTGCATATCGGTAGATTGCCATCATCCAGATAGCGGCTTAAGGCTGGCCAACGCTTCAGAGTGTAATTGATAGCCTTGGCGGTGGGAGAACTCGATGGCACTGTCAGATGATGTTGGTTGAGCCATTCATATAGTTGTTGCATCACTGGTTGACTATGCTGTTGTCGGTATTCGCGGCGGTCTTCCGCTGTACCATCGGTCTTTTTCCTGAGTTCTGCTTCTATCGCATACAGTTTCTGAATCAGCACTAAGGCCTGTTCAGCAACCTGACTTTTCCCAGTTACATGCAGTTCATGGAATTTACGACGTGCATGGGCCATGCACCCCACCTCAATCACCTGGCCTGATTTAAAACGTGCTTTATAACCACTGTAATCATCACAGACTAGATAGCCCTGCCAGCCTTTCAAGAACTCTTCAGCATGCTGGCCTGAACGACTATCCTGAAAGTCATAGATCACCGCCTGAACTGGATTATACTGTGTGGTGGCATAGGCCCAGACATAACCTTTCTTCGGTTTTTTATTATTCTCACCCATCCGCATGATGGTGACCGGTGTTTCATCTGCATGCAGCACCCGCTGTTGCAGCACCACCTCTTTTAAGGCATTGGCCAGAGGTTCCAGTTCTACACCGCAGCGACCTATCCAGTCAGATAAAGTGGATCTGGACAGATCAATGCCAGCCCGCTGATAGATCAGGCGCTGACGGTACAGCGGCAAATGATCGGCATACTTCGATACCAGCACATGGCTGAGCAATTCAGGTGAAGCAATGCCTTTATCAATCACATAGGCGGGCATCGCTTGCTGAGTTAGAGTGTCACACTGATCACAGACCCATTTACCACGCACATGCTGTTCCTTATAGAACTGTGCCGGTCTGAAATGCAGTTTTTCACTGACATCTTCGCCGATACGACGGAGTTGGCAGCCACAAGCACATTGGGTTGATGCAGGTTCATGCTCAATACGGATGGTGTGTAGATGATCTGGCAGTGGTCGACGTTTAGGTTTATTGGTTTTGGCTTTCTGTGTCGCTGCATTGGTTTTATCTGCATTTAGCCGTTCCAGTTCTAGATCAACCGCGGCAATATCTTCTTCAACCGCTTCATCCCACAGATGGATTTGTTTTGCCGTTAAGTGTTCATTCTTTTGGGCGAATTTGTGCTTTTTAAACAGCGCCAGTTCATGCTCGTATTTTTGATTGAGAATAGAAAGATGTTGAACTTTGGCATCCAATTGTTGGTTTGATTGTGCTAGAGACTGATGCTGCAGCGCCAACTGCCTGGTGAATTCCAGCAGTTGTTCATGGGTCAGTTGGCTTAAGTCAGGCAGCGTATTCATGACCGCAGTATGCCTGAGGTCATGAGAAGAATGAAATAGAACGTTTGGAGAATAGCAGAATGGTCGAGCCTGGTTTAAAGCATCGTCACCACCTGCTGTCGTCCAATGCGCTGCCAGGGCAAACCTTGGATCAGTGCCTGTAACTGTTCCGGGCTGAGGGCCACGGTTTCACCTTGGTGAACTTGAGCCCAGTGAAATTTGCCCTGTTCCAGCCGCCGGGCACACAGCCAGATGCCCAATCCATCATGTACCAGCACTTTCATGCGATGGCCACGTTTATTACAGAACAGGTAAGCACAATGCGGTTTGATGTAGCCAAAGGCTCTCACCACCTGAGCCATGGTCGTATCCATACCTGCACGCATGTCCATGGGCTGAGTAGACAACCAGATTTCATCAATGCGGATCATGTTGCAAGTGCCTTGAGTAATTCTGCCAAGGCAGGTATTTCTGATGTCTGCCATTTTAGCTGAATATCATTATTCGTATGAGGCACGGTGATACACAACGTGATCCTCTCATCAATAGGTTGGCTGATTGCAGCAGTGTAAGGCAAAGCAATAAATGCTGGATTCACATGAGTAGGATCCTGCACGGCACCCTCATGATGGCTGAAGATCCTGATCCAACGACTGACAAGGTTGGCATTAATACTATGTTGCAGTGCGACCGAAGCGATCGAGGTATTAGGATTTTTGCAGGCATTGACAATACTGAGTTTGAATTCTTTGCTGTATTTTCGGCGTTTTTTAGCAACAGGAGGTGTTGCTGAATATATATCCATGTTCATGGATTAAGTCCCCACTTGTTTTTAGGTGGGAACTAAATTAAGGTTTATAGGATCGCTTGGTAAGGCTGTGTTAGCCGGATGCTTACGAAGAAATTACTAATGAGTTATTAATAAAAGAGAATAATCCAGCTTACCAATTAATTTTTATTCAAACTCAGTTATCTTTAGGAAAGCTGCCGAGAAAAGAAATCAAAAAGCTATATGAAGAAGAAAACGATAAAAACTTGATAGTTACTAACCTTTTACAGCACATGGTTTTGAATTTTGTTTATATGAATAAAGTTCACTTTAATGAAAAAAAATGGATTAGTTCAACTTTAAAAATACCTATGAATAATCAGTATAATACAACTCCCGAACACTCATTAGTTCAGAATATTTTATAATAAACAAGGTAAATATTCTGACTTTAATTCAGGATATTTACCTGTTTTTAGTAAAAGCTTTGTAATTAGTAATGAAAACGGCATTGAACAATGCTTATTCGTTGATCCGTAACTTCATAGACTAGTCTATGCTTTTCATCGATTCTACGGCTCCAAAAGCCTGAAAGATTTGCCTTCAGTGGTTCAGGTTTTCCAGTGCCTTCAAATGGTGTTCTCTGACACTCTTTAACCAAAGCATTTATTCGCTTGAGTACCTTCTTGTCTTGTGTCTGCCAATAAAGATAGTCTTCCCATGCATTATCCGTAAACTCAATCGTCCGATTCATCTTCTATGAGATCCCTTGCAATAGTACGGGATGCACGTAATTGGGCAATTGATTCATTCAAACGAGCAGCATTATTCGGAGAGGAAAGTAGATGAAGCGTTTCCATTAAGCTGTCATAGTGTTCTTGTCCCATAACAACCGCGTGGCTTCCTTCTTTACGAGTAATTACTGCTACATCTGCGTCTTCAATAACTTTATCTAAAACGGATTTTAGATTGTTACGTGCATCGGTATATGTAAATACTTGCATGCTTTGCATTTCCTGTTAAATATTTAGCCTTAAAAATATATTTGGTCACTTCACAGATCTAGCATTGATTGGTTAGCACGTTGGCTTATAGATTCGCTATAGATACTTTATACGGACACTTAAATTCAAAAACTGGCTGGTTTCGTTTCTGTTTGCAAAAACACATTTATGTACAGTTTCCTGTACAATTAAAATGTACAATATTCTGTACAACAAGTAAAGTCTTTAATTAGAATATTAATCGGGATATTTATAACCTCACGAAGTAGACTTATGGAATACAGATGTTCTAAAAGTAATTTTTTCAATAAAATAAATAACCATCTAATAAATATAAGTAATATCCAATATCTTAAGTAATTTGAATATAGCCTAAGCTCCAGATGTTTAAAATAAAAGTGTCTGTGTTGAATAGCCACCAAAATTCTAGACACACATAACCATCTTTTGGACTGCCACCACTCTCCTAGACAAATATCGTCTATTCTTTTTGCACAGGAGAAAACATTATGAGTGGACAACGATATACCCCAGAATTTAAAGACGAAGCTATAAAATTAATTACTGAACGAGGATATTCTGTCACTGATGTAGCGGAACGTTTAGGTGTATCACAACACAGTATTTATAAATGGTTAAAGGCGATACAGCCTTTACGCAACAACCCTGATGAACATGAATTGCTCGAAGCAAAGAAAGAGATCCTCCGTCTTAAAAGTCAACTTAGACAAACTGAAGAGGAACGGGACATACTAAAAAAGGCCGCAAGGTACTTTGCAAGTCTGCCCGAGTAAAGTATCAGTTTATTCTTGAGTACAGTAATCAATTTAAGATTAAAACGATGTGTCGGGTTTTAAAGCTTGCTCGTGCTGGTTATTACGCTTGGTTGCATGAACCCGAATCAGGCAGAACTATTGAAGATAAACGGTTATTACAGCTCATCCGATCTTCTTATGATGCTAGTTATGGTATTTATGGTTATCGTCGCATTACTTTGGATCTTAAAGAACTAGGTGAAGGCTGTGGCCCGAATCGTGTACTGAAGATCATGAAAAACAATGGTATTGCAGCAGTTAGAGGATACAAGAAGCATAAAAGTTATGGCCGTGGTCGTCCTCAGATTGTGCCACCCAACCATTTAAATAGAGAGTTTGTTGTGAATACTCCGAATACTTCCTGGGTAACTGATATTACCTATATTCGGACTTGGCAAGGCTGGTTATATCTGGCTGTAGTGCTTGATTTATATTCGAGAAAAGTGATCGGTTGGTCAATGAAACCAACTCTTGCTAAGGATATCGTTCTTGATGCACTACTCATGGCAGTATGGCGACGCAGACCCGATGAACCTGTGATCATACACTCAGACCAAGGCTCACAATACAGTAGTGGAGACTGGCAGAAATTCTGTCAAAAGCATAATTTAATTCCCAGTATGAGTCGCAGAGGAAACTGTTGGGACAACGCTGTTGCTGAATCTTTTTTTAGCAGTTTAAAGAAGGAAAGAATTAAAAAGAGAATCTATAAAACACGAGAAATGGCTCGTGCGGATGTGTTTGATTATATCGAAATGTTCTACAATCGAATCAGGCGTCATTCGCACCTCGATGGTATGAGCCCAGAAGCATTCGAGACAGCTTCAAAATGAGGCTATCTCATGTCTAAGATACTGGGAGCAGTCCATTTGCCTGTGCTCAATATCTACTGGACATTTTCCTTCTCGCTTTAATCGTGATAAAGCATGGCCATAGGTCGCTGCTTTATCTGTATTGATGACCCGTGGAATTTGCCATTTTTTCACCGTATTGAAGATCTTTCCTAGAAAACTATAGGCTGATTTACTGTTCCGTCTAGCGGAAAGGTAAAAGTCAATCGTATGACCACGTTGATCAACTGCGCGATACAGGTAAGTCCATCGCCCCTTCACTTTGATATAAGTCTCATCCATATGCCATGAATGTAAATCTGTAGGATTACGCCAATACCAGCGTAACCGTTTTTCCATTTCTGGAGCATAACGCTGAACCCAACGATAAATTGTACTGTGATCCACATTGATGCCTCGCTCAGCGAGCATTTCTTGAAGTTCACGATAGCTGATGCCATATTTACAATACCAACGAACAGCCCAAAGAATGATTTCACCTTGAAAGTGCCGACCGTGGAAGGGATTCATCTGCTGTATCTCGAAATAAATAAGATATTTAGCTTATCATGTCAGCCTATTTGCAACAGTGCCTCCGTGAACGTCAAAAGGAAGGAATTGCTAAAGCCAAAGCCAAAGGTTTATATAAGGGAAGAAAACGAAAGGTAGACTATTTAGAAATAAAAAAAGCAATGGAAGAAGAAAATGCAACATTTAGAAGTGTTGCAGAAAAGTTTAAAATTGGAATAGCGACCGTACAAAGGGCATTAAAAGCAGATATGAGCAATTAGCAAGGTATATTAATGAATACACTTAGAACTAATAATTTAGAAAAGATCCTAATTAAATTTACACATATTTCAACATTTATTCAGTTAAATAATTCTATAGGATTTACAGATTTAAATACATCAATGGAAGATTTTTTTATATTTATTCTTAATAAGGTTCTTAATACTAATTTAATTAATGCTAATAGAGATGAATTAAATTACCCTGTAATAGATCTATATGATTTAAAAGCAAGAAAAGCAGTTCAGGTGACTTCAAATGATAGGTTAATAAAAAAAACTGAAACAGTAAATAAATTTTTCGAGAAACATCTTAATAATAATTTCGATATCCTATATATTTTTTTTCTAAAGAATAAAGCAAATTTAAATTATCCAAAATATATATCTAATTCTTATATTTTACGTATGAAAGATTTTACTTCTTTATATTCTGATATACGGAGGTTAGATGATAATAAAATTCAGGAAATAGTTGATTACATTGAAAAAAATCTAATTTTCATCCCAATTCATGACTCTACAAATATAAAAAAAATTGAAATTAAGGAAGATGATTTAAAAGGTTTTATTAATAAATCAGGACATTTTTCAGGAGGAGAGTATGAAAAAGAAGATATAGAAAATGCTATGGTTACTTATAAAAACTTATTTAATATTGTTGGCGAATTAAGTGGCGGAGCAAGACGTTATCTATTAAATATAATTTATCATTCCATTAAAAAATCAAGTAAAGAACAGAATCCTAATATATTATTAGAAGGAATATATATGGGATTATCATCATTAAAAAACCGTTATGGAGACGATTCTATTAAATATGTGAATGAATTAATTGAAGCACATCTTGGCTTTATTGATACTGAAATTATGTATCAAAGAATGGGGTACAATTATGAAGCAATAAGTATCTACTATAGAGGTGAGTTAATAGATGGTAACGCTTTTGCTTTCTTGTATGATTACTTAGATTACGATTGTGACAAGTTAGAGCAGATCTTAGTTAATTTAAATTTTTCTTCTTTAAGATAGTTAATTTACCATTTATCTTTAAAACATTGTATTTCCAGTACCTTAAAGCTTATTATTTGATTTTGTCACAAAATCAAAGGGGCTTTTATGTATGAAAATAGAAAAGGTGGTTATAGGGAGGGTGCAGGAAGAAAGGCAATTTACAATGAACCCACTAAGACTATGCGTGTACCAATATCACGTATTGTAGAGATTAAGAAGTTTTTAGCGGATCATAAAAAGACTACCTTCAATGATATAGCTTCTATTACCTTAATTAATCCTTTGACCTTTAAACGTATTCCTTTAGCTTTAGAAAAAGTAGCTGCTGGTTTCCCCTCTCCCGCACAAGATTACATTGATAAAACTTTAGATATGAATGAACACCTTGTGAAAAATGAAGCTGCAACATTTGTTGTCAAAGTAGCTTCACTTTCCATGCGTGATGCAGGCATTGAAATTGATGACGAGCTTATAGTGGATCGTAGTCTTGAAGCTAAACACGAAGATATTGTTATTGCCCTAATTGACAATGATTTCACCGTTAAGCGGTTAATGGTTGAAGGTGATAAGTGTTGGCTTAAAGCTGAAAATTCAGATTATGATGACATTCACCTCAATGATTGCCAAGAATTGTTAATATGGGGTGTAGTGACTTTTGTCATTAAGCCATTTAGGAAACATAAATAATCTAATCCTATTGGTCTAATCTACATGGAAAATCAAAATAAAATCTTTGCTTTGGTAGACATTAATAACTGTTATGTAAGTTGTGAACGTGTCTTTAATCCAAGCCTGAATAATAAACCAGTAATCGTATTATCTAATAATGACGGTTGTGCTGTGGCTCGTTCACAAGAAGTTAAGGATTTAGGAATAAAGATGGGTGTACCTCTATTTCAACTCAAGGATCTTATAGAGCAGCACAACATTACAGTCCTTTCGAGTAATTATGCTCTATATGCGGAAATGTCCCGTAGATTTATAAAAGTCCTAGCTGAATTTGTTACACCTCAAGAACAAGAAATTTATTCGATTGATGAATGCTTTTTAGATCTAACTGCTTATGCTTCAAATTATGATCTAACTGCGTATGCTCATTTAATTCTGGATCGGCTCTCACGTTGGCTAGGTTTGCCGGCCTGTATTGGAATTGGACGGACTAAAACAGAAGCAAAATTGGCTAATCATATCGCTAAAAAGAATAGTTATTTAAAAGGTGTATGTAACCTTGTTTCAATGGACTATTGTTCGATTGAGGGCTTATATCAATTTATAGAAGTTGGTGAAGTATGGGGTATTGGTAGAAAGCATACTAAAAAGCTGAATAGCCTAAGCATTAATACCGTTCTAGATTTTGTCTGTGCTTCACCCTTAATGATTAAAGATCAATTCTCTATAGTCATGCACAGAACATTATTAGAATTACAGGGAATTTCTTGCATTGAAATTGAGCAAAGTCCTAAAGCAAAAAAACAAATAATAGCAAGCCGTTCCTTTGGCCAGAAAGTTTATAGCTGTGAAGATCTTAAAGAAGCAATTACACTTTATGTTCAGGATGCAGTAAGCCGTTTAAGAAGTGAAAATTTACTATGTGGCTGTATTATTAGTTTTGTTCAATCTAATCCATTTGATAGTTCTGAGCCTTTTTATAATAAATCGTTGTCTTACGCTTTACCCGATCCATCAGACAATATTTTATTACTATCTAAAATTGCTACCTCAATGGTTGATCAGCTATACCAGAAGAATATTGGATATAAAAAATGTGGAGTTATCCTCACTTGTCTTGAACCTAAAGCTACTCATATTTATGACCTATTCACGGAAATGAATAAGATAGAATCAAGTAATAAACTTATGGATTCACTCGATGATATACAGAATAAATTTGGTAAGAAAAAAATAGGATTAGGTGCCAGTATGCTACCTGATAGAAATTGGAATATGTCACGTAATAAGCTGTCTCCCAATTACTTTAAATGGGATCAACTTATGAGTGTTAAATAATTAGTCATGACTAAGACAATTTTTTTGCATGTGACTTGCCACCTGGCTAAAAGGAATAACAGGAATTGAAATTAAAATATGCAGCATATATAGCTCTTTTAATAGTAGTGTCTGTTATGGCCTTTAAACAGGTTTATAACCCTTACTTTGATCAAGATAAAGAAGTAAAGACGTTTAGCTTTAATGGAAAAAAATTAACGGCTCTGTACCTATATAGGGAACATGATCAAGAAATAGGTTTTAAAGAAAATTTTTCATTAAAGCCGTTAGTCTTTACGTGGAAAAAGCCGATTTATACCTGTTTTAATATGGTCAATGTACCTTATGACTTAGATATATTTTTCTTTAATGCAGATAAAGAAATTATTGGATCGGCTGTCATGGAAAAGTTTTCCCAAAAGCAGTATTGCCCTAATGAAAAGATAGTATATGCACTAGAAATTGTGAGAGAGCAATAAATTCTATAGTTTAAATATAGACTTTCTACTACGATTATAAATATTTAATAAAGTGACGAACTATTTTTAGGAAAAAAGATGGCTGTTGATATTAATGATATTGTTTCGATTGGAAAACATCCTTTCTTTAGTGGAGTACCACTAAAAATTTTTGCCAAATATGTAGGTGAAAATTCCGCGCGTCATTATAAAGAGTACTTGAAACAATACGACAAATTGCCAAAAATTCGCCCTAAGCCCTTCCTTCAATTACCGCAGACACCACCTGATGATGTTTTAGTATTAAAGCACAAGGCTTTAGAACGCAAATACCAAGTAGTTATCAATCAATATTCAGAATTATCTCGAATGTTTTATGATACTTACAAACAACTTAAAGATTCCTGTAATTCGATTAACTCACAGATAGAAAATTTTGATAGATATTTATCTCATCATGCACTTAGGCAAGATCAAGTAAAAATTTTTAGTGATGATGAGTTACCTTACCGAATTACAATGGATGAATTAAAGTCCTTCTTGATCTCATATCTAGGATTTGAATCAAATAGTTTGATTGACTACAGGCCGATAGTAGAACAACTAAATATAAAAGGTCACCTAATGAGTATCTCTATTTCAGCATGCGAATATACTAAAGATCTTTATATTGCTAGCTTATTTTTTAATGATGGTTCTCCATTACCCGCAGGTTATGGCCATACTATAGAGGTGTGGGATAGCCGCGATTTAGTTGAATATATCCAACGCTATAAACCAATCCTAAGTATTGAAAATAAATCACAATTCTAGATAAACCTGATCGAAAGATCATTATATGTATCTAGAATTGTAAGAGCAATTCAGTACGATAACTATCTCGTTAGCGTTCTTGTTCCTTCCCTTTGTTCAATCTTTGTTGTGGATCTGGCTTATTAGGTTGAATCTGTGGCTGTGGTTTTTTCACTTCTACCTGTGTCCTTAAATAGTCCACTAGATCAACTGCTAGTTTTCTATCTTGCGGATCTGGTGACTGTGATAGAGCTTTAGTAATTTCCTTGTAATGCGTCAATGCTTCTTTTTCTTGCTGTTTAGCTTTCTGGACACGTTCAGGACTGGCCTTATTTTTACCATATCGCTTAAACGATTTGCCCTGCTCTTTCATTTGTTTGACTGACTGCTTATCACTTCTATTTTTTTGCAGTCTAGCTATACGTTTTGTCGCATTCGCTTCAATCCCTCTGGATCTTAATTTTTCAGCAAAACTTTCTCGCCATTCCTGAAGGTCAGCCTTCCTGATATTTAACCGATCACCTTTTTCAGAAACAGCTTTAACAACAACATGCACATGCGGGTTTTCACTTGGATCTTTTGAAGGGTCATTGGTAAAGGTATGCTGCACCAGCATATATTTATGGTCTTTAAAATGTTCCTCTGCAAATTCTTTTGCAGCATCATAAACGCCTTTTTCATCCGTACCTTTCGGCATAGATAACACTATATTAAAAGCCTGCTTGTATTTAGATTCATCATCAGAAATAGGTGTACCTGACATTTGCCAATCTTCAGCAGTATCTTCTATATCATCCTTGCCATTAACTTTATTTCCGTCTTGATCAATGCCCTCTAATTGTCCATTCCGTGTGATATATCCCATGTGGGCTTTCACCTTCCCCATAGAATTACCTCCACCAGTAACCTTGACCATTACTTCAGGGGTCTTTTTACTGATTCTATTTAAAGTTGCCTTAACGCTATTTGGAGATGATTTAGCTGAATGGCCAGATCCATTTTTAGGCTTAGACAGATCATTTAAAAAAGTATCTAAACTTTGGGTCTGATTAACACGCTTAACTTTAGATCCGTTAAGTAGCTGCTCACCATGAGTAAGCAAAGTGCTTTGCACTTCTCTGGTAGTATTACTGCTTCCGTTAGCCATTATTCCCACCTCTTTTTATTGCGCTCTAATAGAGTGAAAACATGCCTAACTTGAGCTTTTACTAGCTGATGCACTCGCTCGACAAATTCTCTATCGTAAGATTCATAAATACCCTGATTCATATTCTTAGCCATTTGGTTTAGGTTTCTACCAATCGCCAAAAGCTGACTATTTGATTCGCCAAGTTTAAGAGCTTCTTCCTGGCTAAAGAATATTGAATCTTTTGTGACATTAGCTGTTAAAACCGAAATGATATATTGATTCGGTTTCATGCCGACCTGTGCTGCTTTTTCATTAATGGCTTTCATCAAACTTGGTTTAAGCCGTAATTCTTTGCGTGATGTTTTTTCAAATACATCTATAACGTCTTGCGTTTTTTCTATTTCAGATAACTTTTCCTTGATCATTTTTTTTATCAGGTCGTCTGGATCTACTTCTTCAAACTTAGCTAAATGATAGATTTTTTCGGCTAAGTCCTTTTCAAGATTCAAGGAAAAATCTTGTCCTGAATATTCTGGATCATTCTCTTTTTGATAAGAAAGTTCTAACGCTTTTTGGAAAGGTGCGCCTTTCTTAATTCCCTGTTTTTCACACTTTGCTTCCCACCAATCAAGCACTGCCCGATCAACTCTGAAAAAGATTTTATTGTCTTTAGTCATGATTAATTCCATAAGCAAAGTGATATTTTGCTTATCCCATTCTATCAACTGGGTGACAATATGGCAATTTTAACGGCTGCTGCCTATCCTGCCTTACCTTAGATTATATATCTTTTTTTTCCCTCTTTTCTCCTTAGTCATGACTAAGGGTAATCAAGCTAGGTGGTCGGGGAAACCCGCCCAAAAAAAGACCTTGCATTAGCAAGGTCTTTTTCCATTGGTAGGTTTAGGCTTCTTGTAAATACTCGATTTCAAGGCTGCTGCAATCTACGGATACCTCTGTTCCATCTTCGTATTTGATCCATGCAAAACCCAAAGAAGAAGGCTTTTTATTAAGCATCAGGTTCGCTTGTCTGCCGTCATGAATAACAACTAAAAGCGGTTTTTTGATTTTGTCTGGATCTTCTTCTTTAGCTTCTGGCTGCTCTTTCTGGTTCGATTGATCCATCAGTTTTTTAACTTCAAGTTCTTCAGTCGCTTCAGCTTGATCATTCCCATTAAAATTGAAAGATTCATTATCATCAATAATAGCGGTTTGCTCTTGGCTTTCTTGCGCCTGTGGTTCTGATTCTGGATCTGCTTCAGTCGCTTCAGCTTGCTTAGGTTCTTTTAACTTTTTAGATAGAGCCTGTACTTTCGATCTGATAATGTCTTGACCATTCTCTAAAGATTCATCCACCCAAGCGTTTACTTCTTCAGGGAATGATTCCCAAAGTTTGCGTAAGTCATACAAAGTCTTTGGAGATTTAAAACCTGCATCATAAGCCTTAGATAAGCACTCTGGCATATCCACTAAAGCTAGGTGAGTAGAAATAAAAACAGGATCTTCATTTAACTTTTTAGCGATTACGTTTTTCTTCTCGCCTTGCTTAATTTTCTTTTGGATGAAAAGTGCAAGCTCAATAGGTGAATGGTTAAGGCGTTCTTTATTCTCCATGACCTGATCATAATCATCATGATCATTATCAACAAAAGCAGGGATAGTTTCCTTGCCAGCCATCACTGAAGCTCTAAAACGTCTAGCTCCATAATTGATGATCCACTTGCCTTGTTCTGTTGGGTGGGGTTTAACACTAATAGGTGTTTTAACTCCACGAGCCTTGATTGATTCGACCATTTTTAGCATCTGATCTTCTGGAAATTCGACACGCGGCTGATCTGGATCTTCAAGAATATCTGTAAGTGGAATCTGTTTAGGCGTTCCGTCTGCTACTGGTGCAGGATTACCTAGATCAATACCTTCCAAAGCTGATAAATCTAACATTCCTTAAATCTCCATAAACTTGTTAATGCTTTCAAAAACTGTTTTTAATTCAGCCCATGCGGTAAAACCGCTAGTTTTACCCAATTTATTTGTTGGTATGCCTTGCGCTTGGGCTTCAGCGATTGCAGTCGTTTTTTTAACGAAAGCATAGCTACCGTCTGAGTTTTTGATCAGGTACTTTGAAAAATGCTGAACAATAGCTTTTAGGTTGTCTTTCTGGAATGGAGTTGGTTCAACAATATTCGGAAGGATGCCGATTAATTTTAAATTTGGGTTTAGCTTTTGATTAATTGCTTGGATCTGCTTCAGTAATCCACCGATGCCGTCAATAGCTTCCTGATTCAACTGAATTGGACTTAGAACATAGTCACTAACAATCAATGAAGCCACTTGGCGAATGTCGGGATTTGGATTGGTATCAATCAGGCAAACATCAAATAAAGAATCAACTGATTTTAAAAACTTCTGGTAATTGGTGGCAAAGCTATTATGCAAAGTGCCATTTTTTTCAATAGCTGTTAATTCTGGTGTTGCTTGTACTAAAGTAAAGCCTTCAGGATTTGAAATAGTTTGATCTTCTTTAGTCAGCATGTCGAAAGCAGATACATTAGCTACAGTCACAGCCCCGCCAGTAATCAAGGCTTTTGTAGTGTTTTTCTGGTGGTCTAGATCAATGACTAATACACGTAAGCCCAAAGAATTCAAATAGTGTGCATACTGGCAAATGATTGCAGATTTCCCCACACCGCCCTTTTGATTTGAAGCAACAACTTTTTTCATATTTCACCTAGTTTAATGGCTTATTAAGGGTCGCCCTATTGCGTCCTTATGCTGTATATTCTAACGTCCACCTGTGGACATTGCAAGCATTTTCTTAGTCATGACTAAGTTTTTTATCATAAAAAAATCCTCCCATAAAGGGAGGACGTAAATTAAAAATCTTCAGGATAACCAATTGTTATGACTGGTTCTCCTTGATCTCCACCATGTACGTGCAATTCTAAAATATGATTTCTCTTGCGACCAGCGCCTGTGATAATCACTGTAAAACGTACCGCACTAGGGCTTAGGGGTGTCTTATATGCTCGGCTCATCCATAAAATGTCATGAATAACGCCCTCTAAGTCATTAAGCCATTTTTCATTTTTTACAGCCTTATCAACTACCGCCCAAAGCGCAGAAGTGAAGCAGATAGGATGCTTATAATGTTCTTTTGCAAGTCCATCTAATTTAGGACTAAGAGAATTGATTGCAACTAGAAAACCTTCTTCAATGGCCTGCTGACGTGTGTAAACTGAAATGTATTGTTCCATGATTTTTAACCTGTTTTATTTCAGGTCGCCCGATGCGTCCTGATAAAATCATTATATCAGTCCACCTGTGGACTTTCAAGCAAAAGCTTAGTCATGACTAATTTTTTATAGGGAAAATTGAGTAGAAAAATATCTGTTTTAATACCTGGCTAAACTGCTTTTCAGATGTTCTTATTTGCGATTCTTAGGCTTCTGACAGCCTTTTTTATATATGAAGTTAGTTTATCCCAGCACAAACCTAAACAGGCCAAAATGAGCGTATATAAAGCAGAACAGATAGACAATTTTTTATGTTTTTTAGACAAGCTAAAAACCAAAAAAATTGCCCCCAATAAAAAACCTCCCATTATTGGAGGTTTGCCTTAAACAGCTAAGTTATAAGTGATTCTATAATCTTCAAAATAACCGTTTTCATTGTTGCCCCTTCTGATTCTTTCAATATGAGTAACATTGTGGGCTACTCGGCAATTCATCATGATTTTTTCAATTTCTTGGAATAGTGTTTTTTCATCAAAGATTGGAAACCAGATATTATAGTTAGATCCAGTTAAAACCTCATGACCGCAAAAATGAACCAGTTTACCTGTAGGATAGTTTGTAAATATTGCTACTACTGAAGCTCGCATAATTAATACCTGTTTTATTTCAGGTCGCCCGATGCGTCCTGATAAAATCATTATATCAGTCCACCTGTGGACATTCAATAGAAATCTTAGTCATGACTAAGAATATTGATAAAAAAAGCCCCCTTTCGGGGACTTCTTCATTAAGTTGTTAAAAGCTGTCTTTCTTCTGTCATTCTGGTTTTTTTAACTTTCTGGCTGCCGTGTAACTCTCGCATTTGATCTAAAGTCATTCTGCCCCGACCATTGGATTTTTTACCAATGAACACCCATTTACATTGCACTCGATTCCAGACAAAACCCGCTTCTTTTAATTTTTCTTTGTGCTGCTTAGTGTCGCCAGAAACCCAAACCCAAACGCCAATAATTTCAATATCTAAACCATCCAGATTGATAATTGCATCAATAGCCTGTTTTACTTTTTTCTCAACTTCAGAATGTTCTGAACGGCTTGACCAGAAACCACGACCATTTTCGGAACTGTCTTGATACTGATCTTTTGATGCTTCATTAATAATACGATTTAAAAGCTGTTCATATTCGCTGTTAATTTCCTGCATTACTTCGGTTTTACCGCCACGATCAGGATGATTTTTAAAAGCTAGTTTTTTGTACTGAAGTTTTAACTCGTCTAATGATGTAACTGATGAAAAATGTTTCATGTTTAAATACCTGTTTTATTTCAGGTCGCCCGATGCGTCCTGATAAATTATTATATCAGTCCACCTGTGGACTTTCAAGCAAAAACTTAGTCATGACTAATTTTTTTAATGATAAAAATATATAAAAAATAGGTAGTTAATTATTTTGTCTGGTCTGCTTTTATAATGCTTATATTTTCAATTCTTAGGCTGCTGACAGCCTTTTTTCACCTTATGTCTAATACCCCCACACCAACCCCAAAAACACGCTAAAATGAGCTTAAAAGACGCAAGATGAAAAATTGTTTCCCCCTTAGTCATGACTAAGGAAAATGATGCACTAGATCCCATGAAGATATATCAGAGCAAAGTGTCTACTTTGCGAACTATGGAAAAAGCAAAACCTTCCCTCCCTGATTACCGTTGATTTTCAAGCGAGCTTTAAAAAGCTGTGCTTTTTAAATAGCGACCGTAGAAAATAAACTGCTCCCCTTTGATCTAAAACGGGATACCTAAAGCCAGCCCGCATGGGTGGCGACCAGATAGCATATAAAACTAAAAAATTTAGGGGTAGGTAAGGCAAAAACTTAAAACTTAAAACTTAAAACTTAAAACTTAAAACTTAAAACTTATCAGACTAAATTTATTGACAATAATATTACAGGTTTGGCCAAATTGTGGGAAACATTAAGATTAAGTTATTGTTTTTATTATATGGGTGTAAATTAATATTCTAAAAAAATGGTAAAATATTCCACTTAGGCTAAACATACATATTTAGTCATGACTAAGGTATTAACTGGCTAATTATTAAATTTTACTATTTGGATGCGAACAGAAAAGATAATTTTTATATAGATTAATAAGAGTTTTTGAAGGTTTTAAATTGAACCACCATATTGTCTTAAATTAGCGAAGTCTGTTTAAGATAATATGGTGGGTATGCTTTTTAGATATTAATCCTGATAGTCTGTGTCCTGATCGTCCTTCTTATCATTATTGCTATTAGTAATAATCCCTCGTTTTGCCTGTAACCAGAAGTAATAATCCATATCTATCGGCTTATGAGCATTAAGCTTATCTAACTTTTCAGTTAATAGAGTTCTCATGATTACCTTAGAAGTATCCTCGTCTAAATTACCTAAGAAATATCCATAATCTAGTAAAAATTCTTTGCAATTTACTAAGGTGCTGATTTGCTTTGGAGATACCTTTACTGGTGGTTTGAAATGCTTAATACGATCAGGTGCCTTAAAGTGTGATCCATCATCACTAAATGGAATTGCAGCAGCCAGATAGCCCTTTTTCATTTTATCTATAAATTTGATGTGTCCTTGCTCTTTATATTCAGTTTTCAAGTTAAAAATGAACTTAATAGCAACTACTTCCTTTCCATTTTTTACGTTCTCAAAACTGACATTAATATTACTAAGTTCGTTAATTTCATCCTGAGCTACATTCAAAACACGGCTTTTAAAATTGGCCAACTCTTTATATTTATCCTCACATTCAAGCATCCATCTTAATTCTTCCAGATCAATAGTGACCTCTGATGTACGCCACATATAGCTCATTAAGATCCTATACAAACGAAGGGAATAGCTCGAATTAAATAAGATAATATGCTTCAGTTCATGGCTACTAAATGACTTAGTTTTTTCATCTACTTTCTTAACTAGATCATAGAAATATTCAAAAAATTCTTTTGCGAATCTTACCTTAATACATTTAGTTGCTTTGTCATAATGGCAATAAGTCATCATCGGAACTTTAGCAGGTTCGTCAGATTCCCCATCTTTAACCAACATAGTTGGGTTATCAAATTTTGTATAAATACGTTTTAAAGCAGTTTCAGCATTTCTCTGAATTTCACGTTTATCTGTTGCTGTAAGCACTTCCTTTCTAGCCATTGGGGAAGTCAATTCTCCAAAGTTTTCGCTACTCACATAAATGAAGTCGTCATAAGTAATTGAGGTCTTATTTTGAAGCTCATTCTTTCTTACGATGATCATTGCACAGTACATAAGCTTCTCAAGATTGAGATCAATGCTATATCTGGCAGTAGGAAAATCATTGCGGGTCACAACTAAATCGGTCAATTTTGCCCTTGTATTAGATTGTGTATAGTCTTCTAAGCCTTGTGAGCCAATAATTTTCTGCATTTTTTTGTAAATCCGTTATTCCTTTTGAAACCATTATAACTATACAAGTATATTTATCAAGTATGGTTATTAACTAAGATTATAAGATATTGTTTTTAAAATATATATTTATTAAAAATCAGTAAAATTACTTTATACCCCTGTAGTAGTATAAAAAAATAAATGTTTTTCCTGTTTAAGTATTTTGTTTTATTTCAATTAGTTACGTTGCGACAAAACGTATGGCTATTTTTAACACAAAAACCAGATAAAAAATATTCAATTTTGAATATTTATAACTATTATATAAATATCAATTACTTACAATGCGACAAAACGTATAGTTATGATTTTAAGCCTATACAAATATCTTTTTTAGCACCAAAAAATAAAAATTGTTCTTTAATATAATTATTTATATAAAACAATAACTTATTAGATTAGCAAGAATCTAGTTAATTCCTGAAAAATATATATAATCGTATCCAGTACGCATAATCGCAGGTTTGCGACAAAACGTATAGTTATGCGGGGAAGTTGCGACAAAACGTATAGTTTTGAGAGTGCAGCATGGATTAAGGCTAAAAAATACGCAAAAATATAATAAGTTAGAGCTAAACACCTAACTAATTACTGATTTTTAAGAAAAATTTAGCCATTTTTTGTATTCGGTTGATAAGCTTGTGGATTATTTGCGACAAAACGTATAGATATGTGACAAAACGTATAGTTATAGCGACAAAACGTATAGTTGTAGCGACAAAACGTATAGTTGTAGCGACAAAACGTATAGTTATAGCGACAAAACGTATAGTTATAGGCTTGCAAACTTATGTTTTAAAAAAAGAAATTAAGGCTCTTAAACTGTACTAAACACTCCTAAACTTTATCTAAACTCTTTTTAAACCTGATTCTAGTTTTTTTTAAAAAGTTTTTAGAAATGTTTAGAAGATTATTAAAGTGATATTTACATGACAAAAAGGGAAGGGATCTAAAAAAAATATGAGCTTTGATATATACAAACTTTTTACAAAAGTTTTAAATTTTTCATTAAAACTTTAAACTTTTTGATATATATTTAAAGCGTTTAAAAATAATTGATGTATTTGTGTCTTTTACACACAGTTACACTTCAGTTACATTTTTAAATTAATTATATTTTGTAAGAATCCGTACTTCACTTTTAAAAAACTAGGGATCTTGCAGAAATGGCTTTAACGATGAATGACTTGAAAACAGTCGATGACTTCAACGCCAATAACTATGGTGTTGAAATTGGTATGAACGAACAGTTCCAATATTTTGTGACTGTTAAAGTAAATGATGTTGATCACGTCATTCATACCGCATCAGGAAAAATTCGATTCACACGGAATTTACCCTTCTTGATTCAAGAGATTTATTCAATGTGCAGCAATGCCAAAACAATATCTCTAAACTTTGAAGGCAAGTTATTCGTACTGGAAAACTCATCTAAATAGAGTGACTACTTGTGTATAAAAAATTTATTTTAGGTTTAACTTTAGCTAGTGCATCTACCTTAGTTGCAGCTAAAGATGAAAATTATGGCTGTCGTGCTTTTATGTGCTTTGCTGGCGGTCTTAATGTTTCTGAATGTCAGTCTACAATTAGTGACGTAAAAAAAGATCTGGCTAAAGGTAAAGGCTTTCCTCACTGTTCATTCGTCAGCAGTAATCAAGACGGATCTGTTGGAGGAGGAGAAGGACAACCTAAAATTTCATCTTATACACATAATAAAAGAGTTTATCTTTATGTAGATGACAAGTTAGTCACTACAGTTAAAAAGTCCTAAGTTTTTGCAAGAAAAAAAAGCCTGATTAAATCAGGCTTTTTTTTCTTGCAATTGTTTATAGAAAATTCTTAAAACTTCTTTGACTGCTACACTTTTTCCTTGTTTTTCCCCGCCATAAATATCTTTTAAATATTCTAAGGCTTCCAATGCTTCAACATCTTCAGGAACATCCATATTGAAATAAACTGATAGTGGAGTTTTGGTAGTAGGCTTTTTTCTATATCTTTTTCTGCGATCTAATACCTTTCCTTCTGTTTCTGTTTCTAGTTCTTCAGTCATAACTTATCCAATTTAATAAATGTCCACAGGTGGATATTAAGTCCTTTTCAAATAATTTACTACTTATATCGAGTCGCCATTTATAGGGAGTAGCATTGCAATAGTATGTTTTAACGTGAGGTTATAACCCTTTTAATAACCTCATGCTATGTACTATTTAAATCCCGCTACTAAATCAAAAGGGAGCAGTTTATTTTCTGCGGTCGCCATTTAAAAAGCACAGCTTTTTAAAGCTCGCTTGAAAATCAACGGTATTCAGGGAAGGGGAAATTTAACTAATTGCACCAGTTCGCAAAGTAGACACTTTGCTCTGAGATACCTTTAGAGGATCTGGATTAGATAGGTAATGTAGATGCCTGGATAAATGCTGTAGCTTGCAGCATTTATCCAAGCATAGAGGTTTTTAGTCATGACTAAAGCAGAATTTAGATAAATTATTTAAAATTATTTAAATTTTTTTAAAAAACTTTACCAAGATTACCTAAATTGATGATAATGCACCTTTGTAATGGGTGCTTTAAAAGGTTTTATGGATGACTGATTTTATAAATATTGATCCTGATTTTTCTATTTCAGAGGTGGTGCTAGAAGAATCTAATAAACAAGGATTTATTAAAGAGTTAATTATTAATGAATTTGAGGATGGATTTTTTATCACAGCAAAACTGGCATGGTCAGGCCAAAAGGTTTGGACTTTAACAACCAGACGAGAAAAAGATAAAGCTAGGATTTTTAAGGATCTGACTAGGCTTAATGATTTCTTGAAAGAAAAAATCTATACAGAAGAAGTAAAAATAATAAGAATTAAGTAAAAAGATACAAAAGCCATTTCCAATATGATATATTTTGGATTGTATTCTTTAAAGCTCTAAGATGGGATTTGAGAAAATGGCAATAAGTTTAAATAAATATGGAAATTTTTTAAAATTTTTTCTAGTTATTTCATGTGTTTATCTTGTGTGCTTCATGCCACAAGATGCACAGCTTTTAGAAATCCTTGTAGATTTCACTAAATTTCAGGTAGTTGCTTTCTTATATTCATCTTTTCTTTGTGGGCTTTTGAGTTTCCTAAATTTCTCAATTTGGAAATAACCCATGAATCTTGTAATCGTTGAATCTCCTAACAAATGTTCAAAAATTGGAAGTTATTTAGGATCTGATTTTAAAGTTGTGGCCAGTGTTGGCCATGTGCGGGATCTACCAAGAAAAGGCTTAGGTATTGATATTGCCAATGATTTTGCAATGGAATATTCATTTATTCCTGATGCCAAAGTTAATGACAGAACTTTTGACGGTGGCGAAAAACGTATTGAAAAAATAAAAGCCTTTTTGAATAAAGCAGACAAGATTTATTTAGCTACCGATCCAGACAGGGAAGGTGAAGCTATTTCATGGCATTTAAAAGAATGTTTAGGTCTGGAAGATGGTCAATTTGAACGAATAGAATTTAATGAGATTTCAGAAAAAGCTATTAAAGAAGCCATTAATAATGGGCGTTGTTTAGATTATCAGCTTGTATATGCTCAAGAAGCACGTAGGGCTTTAGATCGTCTGGTGGGCTATCTAGTTTCCCCTATTGCATCTAATCTTATGGGTCAGGTTTCATCTGCGGGGCGGGTACAATCTCCTGCTGTTTTAATCGTTGTCCTTAGAGAAATCGAAATCCAGAAATTCAAAGTTACTAACCACTTTGGCATTAATTTGAGTTTTGATAAAGAGCCTAAAAAATGGATCTCGCAATGGGTTACAACGGATTTTGTAACTGAGGATCAGCCTTATGTTTTAGATCGTTCCTTAGCTGAAGAAGTTGCAAAAACTAAGAAAGTAAAAGTTTTAAACTGCACTGAAAAAACAGAGTATTCAAATGCTCCTTCTCCGTTCTCTACAGCCCTACTTTTACAAGCTGCTAGTGTAGTGTTAGGCTTTAGCCCTCAACAAACAACCAAAGCAGCACAGGCATTATTTGAACAGGGGGCAATTACTTACATTCGGACTGACGGCCTAAACATAGCTGTTGAAAGTGTAGAAGAAATCTTTGCTTATGCTAATGAACATCAATTTTCTTTACCTGAAAAGCCTAATAAGTTTAAGGAAAAAGATGGGGCGCAAAATGCCCATGAAGCAATCCGACCTGTTCACATAATTGATAAAGATCTAGGAAAGTCACCAGAACAAAAAGCTTTATATCAATTGATTTGGGAACGTACTATTTCAAGTCAATTGGCCAAAGCTGAATATAAAGCCGTTACTTTGGAGTTACTGTCTGAAGATGGAAAATATAAGTTCCATGCTAAAAGCCGTGAGTTAATAAAAAAAGGGTGGATGGTTTTTGGTAAAGACTGCCTGAATGAAGATGAAACCGAGCCTTCAGGCGTGGTGCCGGTCTTAGAGGTTGGTTCTGTAGTTGATGTTGAAAGCGGTGAAGTTATTGCAAAACAAACTAAGCCACCAAAACGCTATACAGAAGCTTCACTAATTAAAAAATTGGAAAGTTGCGGGATTGGTCGCCCTTCTACTTATTCATCAATCATGGCCAATATTCTGAATAAGGGCTTTCTGGAGGTAGAAAAGAAAGTCTTAAAACCAACTAAATTAGGGAATGATCTAATTGGTAGTCTGTTAAAAGCTAAGTTTAGCTTTCTGGATCTGCACTATTCAAAAGAGATGGAGTTGCAGCTAGATAAAATTGCATCAGGTGAAACTTCATATAATTCGGTTGTTTCTGCCTTATACACTCAACTTGCTCAAGAGCTAAGTACAGCTTCAAAACTGACAGCTATAAACGCAATACCTTGTCCAAAGTGTAAAAGCCACTTAAAAAAATTTAAGAATACTAAAACCAATCAATTTTTTTGGATTTGTAGCAATGAGGACTGTAAGCACTCGATGGATGACGACAAGGGTAAACCAGTCGAAAAAGTTATTCATTCATGCCCTAAATGTAAAACAGGTCGCTTAAATAAATTCCAAAATTCGCAAACTAAAGAATTTTTTTGGATCTGCAATGATCAGGAATGTAAGCACTCGATGGATGACAAGAAAGGTCAGCCAGTAGAGAAAATCAAATATCCTTGCCCTAAATGCTCAACGCCATTATTCAGATCCAAAAAAGAAGGTAAAGATCCGATCTGGTTCTGTCCTAATCGGGAAACAGATTGCAAAGTCTTTTTGCCTGAAGTTAATAAAAAGCCACTTCTTGAAGTCTATTCATGTCCTCAATGTGCCAGTGATTTAAGACGGATCAATGGGGCAAATGGCTATTTTTGGGGGTGTACCAACTATAAAAATGGGTGCTCCGCTACTTATCCAGATCAAAAAGGTAAGCCAAAATTTGAGGTGAAAAAGTAATGATTGATTTCGTAGTTTTGGCACAACAATGTGCGCCACAAGTTGATGTAAATATTGCGTCTGCAATTGTTAAATCTGAATCCTCATTTAATCCTTTTGCGATAGGGGTTAATCGTGCCGCAGGTCTTAAAAAACAGCCGACTAGCTATGAAGAAGCTGTATCTGTGGCCAAAAGATTAATTAGCCAGGGACGAAATATTGATGTTGGTTTTGCTCAAATTAATAGTGCTAATTTCAAAAGACTAAATCTTAGTGTCGAGCAAGTTTTTGATCCCTGCACTAATCTAAGCGCAATGCAATTTATCTTTAACGACTGCCGAAATAGGGCAAAAGGCAAAGATATTTATAAAGCTATGTCTTGCTATAACACTGGCAACCATTCATCAGGATTTAGAAATGGGTATGTAGCGAAAGTATCAAGAAATTTGAATTATTTTGCTAATGGTTCACTCAATACCATGCCTGTAAAATTCAATCCTCCTTCACCTCCTATGAATAGCTCGGAACAGCTTGCATATTTTGCTACTAATGCAGATATGCCTAACTCCAGTGGATATACCGAAAATACAGAACTTCAAAGCCTTCCAGTAGTGGAGAAACGACCTTCATTTTTCTTAACTAACGGCACATATTTTAAAGAAAAAGAAAAAAGTTTAAAATCTTCTATGATCTTTTAAAATATTTTCAAAAAGTTTAAAACTTAGTGTAATATATTAAATATCTAGTACCAATGAGCAATATTTGATTTTCCAAAAATATTGTTCTTGGTACTTAATGCGCTAGGTCTTAATTGCTTCACTTGGAGAAAATAATGAAAGCAAATCAAACCCAAATAACAACGACTAAAACGACTGGTATCAAAGCAAGCGTATTGATGTTGTTCATGACGTTAATCTCAAGCCCTGCTTTTGCTCAAATCTCAAAAGTTAATACGGTTATGGCTAATGTTCAGTCAGTCTTAGCGGGTGTGGCTGTAACTGTATTTACCATCACTATCATGTGGGCTGGCTTTAAATTGGCTTGGCAACAAGCAAAGTGGTCAGACATTTCTAACATCGTTATTGGGGGCATTTTGGTAGGTGGTGCTGCGGGTATCGCTGCTTGGCTGATTAACTAATGTCGAATTTTTCTGATCCAATTTTCAGGGGTTGCACTCGTCCTGCCATGCTTTTTGGCGTTCCAATGTTGCCTTTTTTGTTGGTGACGGGGGTAGCAATTCTTTTAGCGGGTTGGTCTTTTTATCTACTTAGTGCCTATGTGACTTTATTTATAGCAGCTATTTATGTGCCTATTTACTTCTGGATGCGGGCAATAACAAAAGTAGATGACCAACGATTAAAGCAAGTATTGATGCGGTGGCGCATAAGAGGGAAACAGATCCAGAACCATCAAAAATGGGGAGCAATCTCATTTTCGCCACTTAAATTAAAGAAAAGGAAATAACAATATCATGCGTTCAAAACAGCAAGTTAAAGATAGCGCAAATGCTGAAGTCGCAATTTCAGACTATCTGCCGTTTGGTAATCATGTTTCCAACAATGTTATTAAGCTTAAAAATGGTGAATACATTGCTACATGGAAATTAGAAGGCATTTCGTTTGAAACAGTTGAAGCCGATATTATTAGAATCCGTAAAGAAGGATTAAATAATTTTTATCGTGCTTTAGGTGGCGGTCACTTTGCTGTTTGGACGCATAAGATTCGTAGGGGAGTTAATGAACGTCTAAATGGCGTTTATGAAAATGATTTTATTGCTGATTTTAATGAAAGATATTATCAGCAGTTTCAGGGTGAAAAGAATAAACAGATGGCTACTGAATTGTATTTAACAATTCTTTATCGTCCTGAAATTTCCAGATTAACAAAGATTTTTAAGAGTAAAGCTAGTCGTGATCCAGTAGCCCTGAAAAAGCAGATTAAGCGGGATCTCGATATTTTGGATGATGTAGCCAAACAGGTTGAAGCAAGTCTATATCACTACAATCCAGAACGTCTGGCGACCTATACCAAGAAAGGTTTTGTCTACTCCGAAGTGTGTAATCTGCTTGGTTTTTTAACTAATGGTGTTTGGGAAGAAATCCCTTTAAGACAGGCTAATCTTGATCAATATATTCCAAGTAGTCGCTTGTTCTTTGGTGACAAAAATGGCTATTTACAGATTAAACATCCTGAAGCGCAAAAATATGTAGGCTTTCTGGATATTCAAGAATTTCCACGTTTATCAGAATCAGGAATGTGCAATTCCATCCTGTATGGAAACTATGAATACATTGAAACTCAAAGTTTCACAGTTTATGGCAAGCGTGATGCTGTAGATAAATTAAAAACAATTAAAGGCCAACTAAATTCTGTAGAGGACGTTTCAGATCAAGAGATTCGTGATATTGATCTGGCTATGAGTGAAGCTAATAGCGGGAATTTCCAGTTAGGCGAATATCACTATACGCTTGCGATTTTTGGCGATTCACCAAATCAAGTTGCTCTAAATGTTTCGAGTGCCAGAACTGCTTTATCAGATGAAGCAGGGTTCAAAATGGCTGTAATTGATACTGTTCCTGAATGTGCATGGTTCTCGCAATTAGCGGGTAACTTTAATATGCGTCCAAGAGAAGCATATCTCACAAGCCTAAATTTTTCTGCTTTAAGCCCTTTTCATAACTTCGCAAGAGGTAAGCGTGACGGCAATCCTTGGGGTGAAGCACTAGCTTTATTTAAAACTCCAAGTGGCCAACCATTTTACTTTAATCATCATGTCAGCCCTGATAAGCAAGATTCTACAGATGACAAGATGCCAGGTAATACGTGTGTCATTGGAACAACTGGTGTGGGGAAAACAACCCTAGTCATGGCCATGATGATGTTTGCTTGTAAGTATAAAAATTTGAAGGGTGTTTTCTTTGATAAAGATAGGGGCGCAGAAATTGGGATTAGACGGATTGGGGGTCAATACTATGCCTTAGAGCGTGGTGTACCAACTGGCTTTAATCCGTTGCAGCTACCACCGACTGAAACAAATATTCAGTTTGTAGAAAAGCTTGTAAAAATTCTGGTAGGTGGCGTTCGTAATGCTGCTGAAGATCTGGAAATCAGTCAGGCTGTTCGTACCATTATGCGTGATGATATGCCGTTAGAACTCCGCAGACTTTCAGCTTTATATATGAATCTGAAAGTAAATGGCGGGGGTGATTCGCTTCAGGATCGTTTAGCTAAATGGTGTAACACTGCTGATCATGACGGAAATTTATCTTGGGTATTTGATAATCCATACGATACTCAAGACTTTTCTAAAGCCAAAATGCCAATCTTTGGTTATGACTACACGGAATTTTTGGATGATCCAGAAGTCCGTACACCAATCATGGCCTATCTATTACACATCACAGATTCATTGATTGATGGTAGTCCGTTTATTTATTGGATGGACGAGTTTTGGAAGCCATTAACAGATGAATATTTCAAAGATTTTGCCAAAGATAAGCAGAAAACTATTCGTAAACTGAATGGTCTAGGTGTCTTTATGACGCAATCCCCAAGTGACGTATTAGATTCTGATATTGGTAAAACAATGGTTGAACAAAGCGTTACTCAAATCTTTTTACCTAATCCTCGTGCTGATTACGATGACTATGTAAACGGCTTTAAGGTCACTCCGCAAGAATTTGAAATTATTAAAGAGCTAGAAGAAAACTCACGCATGTTCTTAGTTAAGCAGGGTAGCCGTTCCGCACTCTGTAAAATGGATCTAGGTGAAATGCGTGACGTTTTACAGATTATTTCAGGCTCTAAGGACAATGTGGAATTGCTCGAAAATCTCATGAATGAAGTTGGTGAAGATCCTAACGATTGGGGCGAACTTTTCTTACAACGGATCGCAGAACGTAAAAAATTAATTTCAGAAAAAGGAGTTGCTTAGTCATGACTAAGTTTTTAGCACTATCAAGTTTGTTAGTTATTTCTACTTTAACAACTGCATGTTCCGATGAAAAGGAACAGGTTAAACAGTTAAAAGGAGAAGTGAAAGCTGCACAACAACTGAACCCTCAAGACTTAACTGCTGAACAGCAAGAAGAACTGAAGCAGCGCAAGGATAGAGCATCCCAAAAGGGCAATATTCTTGATGAATATGATCCTTCTGCACTTGAAAAACCAATAGAACCAGAAACTAAAAAAGGATCGGGAAATATCCTCGATGGATATAACCCAGATTCAAAATAATTAAGTATTCATAGGGGATTGCAATGGCAATTATTACTACATTAGAAACAAAAATTGATTCTCTATTAGCAAGTTACGTGACAGGTGTTAGTAGTAATATCGCTTCTGCAATTGTTCCTATAGCTTTGACTGCTGCAACAATTTATATCCTAATCATTGGCTACAATATTGCGACTGGTGCTCAAGAAGATTCTATTTATACCGCTTTATGGAAGTTTTTTAAGATCGCTTTTGTTGGTGGAATTGCTTTAAGTGCGGGAGTCTATCAATCCTTTGTTGTTGAAGCTATTAACGGATTAGCTATCGGATTAATTCAGATTGTTAGTCCAGGCGGTGAAACTTCGCTGGGTGCTTTACTGGATCAAGTGAGTGTGCCGTGGGGTGAATTAATCCAAAAATTAGGTGAGGAAGCTCAATCTGCTTCTGGTGTTTTTCCTGATATTGGTTTGTATTTATCTGCTGCTGTTGTTTCTGTTGCTCAATTCTTATTGTTCTTTATTGGCACTGGTCTATATCTGCTTGCAAAAATCAGTCTGCAACTATGTTTAGGGGTCGGTCCAATATTCATTCTTTGTGCAATGTTTCCTGCTACACAAAAATATTTTGAAAGTTGGCTTTCCCAAACTTTGAGCTATGTTTTCACCATAGGCTTTATCACAGCAATTATCAGTATGCTCTTTGCCTTCGTTTCAGGCATGTGTACGCAAATCGCTAATAACTTTGATTCGGGTGACATTCTTACTTCTGTAGTTTCCCTCTGTATTGTTGCGGGAACTATTGTAGTGATCATGTGGAATATTCCAACGATGGCTTCAGCCATTACAGGTGGGGCAGGTGTTCAAGGTGTTGGTCGTGCTGTAGCTCAAGCTATTACTAAAGGTGGTGGCGGTAATAATTCAAAATCTGACAGTGCTTCATCTACTTCTACCACTGGAGGAAGTGTTCAAGGGAATTCTAGCAGCTCTAATAATTCTAATAGCTCGAATACAGGAGGATCTAAGCCGTTATATCAACGACATACTCTCTCTAACCTCAAAAGAAACAAATAGGAATTTTTCTAATGAAAAAACAATTGTTAGCTTTGGGTTTAGGTTCATCTTTGTTTATTAGCGGTCAAGCCAAAGCAGGTATTCCTGTCATTGACGGTGCTAACCTTGCTCAAGCTGTTCAAAATATGGTGGCTTGGGGTGAGCAATACAATCAGATGGTGAACCAGATCCAACAGGCAAAACAGCAATATGACTCCATTACTGGTATTCGTGGTTTCGGTGATGCTGTCAATAATCCATATCTTAAAGACGTGATTCCAAGTGATGTTGCTGACATTTATAAAGGTATCCAACAAGGCGGTGTCAATGGTATGACTTCAGCAGCTAGAAACATTCGTGATGCCACAATGGTTTATGACTGTGCTTCTAGAACTGGCCAGAACTATAAAACCTGTCAAGCTGCATTAAATAACAATGCACAAACACAGGCTTTAAATCAGCAAGCGTTAGGTGTTGCGGATCTGCGTACTGAGCAAATTGATAATCTGCGTAAACAGATCAATAACACTACTGATGCTAAAGCTATCGCTGAGTTACAGGCTAGGATTCAAGCGGAACAGTCACAAGTTGCTAATGATGCAAACCGAATTACTTTGATGCAGGCGCAAGCGCAAGCGCAAAAAGATGCAGCACAACAGCTTGAAATTGAAAGCCGATTAAAACGTGCTGCCCAAAAAGGCAACATTCTTGACGGCTACTCTGGTAACTAAACTTTTAAAAAAAATACCCATTTCTTTTGAAATGGGTATTTTTTTTCAATTTTTCAGAAAACATTGAATTTATAAAACCAAAATATATTATTTTGGTTTACGATTTTTATATTTTTTGGCATACTTAGAGAAATAACTCTAATAGGGTCTATCGGGTCTATCATGAACAAACTTAAAAAAGTATCTGCTGCTGAAGAAGCAAAAAGCTATGAAAAAGCTATGGATTGGGAAGCAGATCTTATTGCGATGCGGGCTAAGTCAGAACGTAAAGCTTGGACTATTGCAAAAGTAGCGGTGGGCGTGGCCGTCTTAGAAGCCATTGGATTAGTGACATTAGCTCCAATGCGCCAGACTGTACCTGTTGTTTTCACAGTAGATAAAGCTCAAGGAAATGTTGAATACGTGGGCGTTGTTGATGATCAGCAAGTAAAAGGCAAACAAGAATTAATTGATAAAAATAACATTACTCGCTATGTAACCGCCCGTGAGAGTTATTTCTATCCGTTATTACAGCCAGATTATGATTTAGTCATGACTATGAGCAGTAATCAGGTCGGTAATGACTTTGCTTCACTCTATGAAGGTGATAGCGCAAGAGATAAAAAGTACGGCAAAAAATATGAATTAAAAGTTGATGTGATTTCTGTCCAGACTAATCAGGATGAAACAGGTTTTACCGCTAGTGTCCGCTTCACTAAGACTTTGCATTCAGTCGAAGCTAATCGTGATGAACAGCCACAATATTATATTGCAAGTATTCGATATGAATATGCTCCGAACAATCTAAATAAACTGGTAGAAAAAGATCTAATTAAAAATCCATTCGGCTTTAAGGTCGTGGGCTATCGTGTCGATCCTGAACTATCTCCTAACAGACCTGTAGCGCAAGCTGCGGTTGTTGAACCTAGTCAGCAAGTCTATGTTCCGATTCAACAAGGCGGGGCTGCTGTTCAGCCACAAGCTCAACAAGGAATGTAAAGGATCATTACATGAAAAAATTAATTCTTGCTTTGGGTTTGGCTGTGCATGGGATCTCTTATGCAGCAATTACGCCTAAAGCTATGCCTACCGATTCACGTATTAGAACAATCAATTATGTTCCTAATGATGTTTATCGAATTACTGTCAAAAAAGGCACTGTAACCCGCATTGTATTAGGTGAAGGTGAAAGAATTTTAGAGCGTGGTGCTGCTACTGGATACCCTTCAGACTGTGAAAAGGATGACACCAATTGGTGTATTTTTGCGGATACTGGATCAAATTTAGTATGGGTGAAGCCAAAGGATAAGGCTACTCGGAATAACTTAGAGTTACGCACTAATAAGCGTGATTATAGTTTTGATTTTCAAGTTCTAAATAATGCCAAAGAAAAACCGATGTATCGTGTTGTCTTTAAATACCCACAAGAAGAAGAAAAACGTAAACAGCAAGAAGCTCAACGCTATAAAGCTTATACAGCACAATTAAAAGAAGAAAGCCAGCTTACTGAATTTTTGGTTTTACAGCATCGTTTAGCCAATGCTGCGCCTATCCCTAAAAATTGGAATTATCGTCAAGCTGCAAACAGAAAAGGGAAGCATTTTGTTCCAGAAATGCTATTTGATGACGGTCGTTTTACCTATATGCGTTTTAAAGGAAATACTGATATTCCAGTCGTATTTATTGACGGTACGGAAGGGGAAGAAAAAGTTAATTTCCATATCAGTAAAGAAGATCCAAAACTTTTGATTGTTGAAGCTCTAGCTAAAAAATTTGTTTTACGTCAAGGAAAAGGCGTAGTGAGTATTTTCAATGAATCTTATGATCCTGTCGGTGTTGCTCCTCAAGATGGCACTACTGTAGAGGGTGTTAAACGTGTCATTACTGGGGATATGAACTAATGAATATTAATGATCAAAAACCATTAGATGATCAAAAAGCTCCTGATGAAGAATTTAAAGAATCAGAAAATGGCATTGTGTCTGTCAATGAACGTGGGGATCAGGAAGATGGAAAAGGTAAAAAAATAGCGTTTATTGCAGTTATGGCGGTACTTTTTACAGTTATAGCGGTCTTTGCCTATAACTTTTTTTCAGATAGTAGTGATGCTGAAGAAGCAGCTCAATTAAAAGAAAGTCAGATTGATCCAAGCCTAGATGCTTCAGCTAAAAGACGGGATTTTACTAATACTGATCCTGTTCCAATGGATGCAGGTCAAAATGCTCAATTTCAAAGCATCGATGCCTGTCAAGATAAAAGTATTCCTAGACAGCTAACAGACAATAACGGCAATGCTTTAACTTATAACGGAATGTTGGTTTTTCAATGCCAAAATGGTCAGCAGATTTTAAGACAGCCTGAAGCTGCGCCAGTAGTTGAACAGCAAGCAGCAAATCAACCTGTAGTAATTCAGCCACAGCCACAACAACAAGCTCAATATGTACCTTTAAATAATGGAAGCCGTTACGGTGGCGGTATCTTTGTCAATTCTTCACAACAAGGCGGGGCGGTTGGTCAGCCGTCAAGCATGAATCAACAAGCAGCTTATAACCAAGTAACAGGCATGATGAAACAGTTTGAACAGGATCAGAATAGTAATAGCCGTTCTGGTAATTTCTCTGGATCTGGTTTGATGTCTTTAGCGAATGATGATGAACCTATGCAGCAGCATCAGCCACAACAAGCTACAACTAACATGGCCAATCATTCCTCTAATAAAGTCCAGGCTAGGTTTATTGGGGATCGAAATTACTTAATTGCTAAAGGTCGTGTAATCCGTTGCAACCTGTCAGTTAAAGTCGTTTCAGAAATTGGCGGTATGGCTTCATGTGTCCTTCCACAACCTGTTTATTCTGATAATGGTCGTGTAGTCCTTGCTGAAGCGGGATCTGAAGTCATTGGAGAATACAAAAGTATTGCAGCACAAGGGCAAAGACGTTTAGGTATCATCTGGTCACGCTTAAAAACTCCGCATGGTGTTATTGTCGATATTGATTCTCCCGCAGCAGACCATTTAGGAACAGGTGGTTTAAGTGGTCGAGTAGATAACCGTTGGGGGGCACGTATCGGTGCAGCGTTTATGCTTTCTTTAGTTCAAGACGCTATTGCTTACGGTATTTCTAAAGAAACAGGCGGGAACAATAGCACTCCTTATATGCTTCAAAACACTTCAGACATGGGTAAATCAATGGCTGAAACAGTGTTGAATGAAACAATCAATATCAAGCCAACAATTTATAAAAATCAGGGTGATGTAGCTTCAATTTACGTGGCCAAAGATATTGATTTCAGAGGTGTGTATGAACTCCGCGCAAAATAATGTTTTAAGCAAGGATGTAATGGTTAGACAGCTATTACTTCCATTAGAAAAATTCTTAAAAACTAAAGGGGTGACTGAAATTGCAATTAACGCACCTAACGAAGTTTGGACTGAATCTAATAAAGGATGGGAAAAGCATTCTATAAATCTGGAAATGGCGCAAATAACAGCTTTAGCTAATGTTATTGCTACCTATACCAATCAACGGATTGGCCAAGAAAACCCTATATTATCTGCTCAATTGCCTGATGGAGAGCGTATTCAGATTGTTCTACCGCCAGCCATTGAAAATGGAACGGTATCAATGACAATCCGTATTCCTGACGAGTCAAACCGATCATTTCAGGAATATAAAGATCAAGGCTTTTTTGACCACTTCAGATATGGGAAATCTAAAGAGTTTGAGCAGTTTAAACCTGTATTACGTACTGAAGATATTAAGCTAGTCCAGTTTTTAGAAAACAAAGATCTTGAGGGATTTTTTAAATTCGCTGTTCAATGTAAGAAAAATATTGCAGTTGTTGGTGATACTGGTTCTGGTAAAACCACTTTCATGAAGGCAATTTGTCAGTACATTCCTAAAGATGAACGTCTTGTCACTATTGAAGATGTACGTGAACTTTTTGTTCCACATGAAAACAAGGTTCACCTACTTTATTCTAAAGGTGGTCAAGGTAAAGCTAAGGTAACTCCATCTGATCTGATCGCTAGTAATATGCGTATGAAGCCAGACCGTGTATTACTTGCTGAATTACGTGGTGGAGAAGCTTTTGACTTTCTGAAATTGCTTACAACTGGTCACAGTGGATCTATTACAAGTTATCACGCTGAAAGCTGTTCACTGGCTTATGATCGCTATGTCTTTATGTGCAAAGAACATGAACAAGCAAATATCTACGATGCCACTACACTAAAGGAATTAGTTGCTTTAACCATTGATATTATTGTTCATGTTGAAGTGAAGAAAAAATACGATGATGAAAGTAATTTAATAGGTAAAGAACGCTTTATTTCTGAAATCAAATTTGATCCTGTTTCTAAAGTTAAGGCTCAATTTGGTGATGCTGAAATTATTGTCGGGGATCGAGCATGAATAAAAAGATCCTGATTCTACTCCTTGCGATTTTTCTAGCGGTCGTTGGTTTCTTTATTACTAAATATCTGGCCGGTGTTCTTTATTACTTAGCTAATAAGACCAATCCATTTCCTGAAGTGAATCTGACAACGTGGGGGTATTATTGGGATTTATATGCACACAATGTACCTGCACAAAAGAAAAAGCTGCAAGGTGCCTTGATCGCTGCACTATTTATCACTTTTGTTCTCCCTGCTTTAGTAATTGCTAGTCTGTTTAATAAAAAACAGTCGTTACATGGTGATGCCAGATTTGCCACAACAAAAGAAATTCAGAAATCTGGATTGATGGGAAATAAGGGAATTTTAGTAGGAAAATATCATAATAAATATTTAATGCTTGGCGGTCAGCAATTTGTACTTCTGGCTGCTCCGACACGAAGCGGTAAAGGTGTAGCGATTGTTATTCCTAACCTTCTAAACTATTCGGATAGTGTAGTTGTATTGGATTTAAAGCTTGAAAACTTCCTATTAACTTCTAAATTTCGTGCTAAGAATGGACAGAAAGTTTATCTATTCAGCCCATTTTCTGAAGATCTAAAATCTCACAAATGGAATCCATTTGATACCGTTAGTCATGACGAAAATTTTAGAGTAGGTGAAATTCTTGCTATTGGTCGAAGCTTCTACCCTGTGACTGGTGATGCTAAAACCGATTTCTGGAATGACAATGCTAATAACTTATTTCTTGGCCTAGCCCTATATCTATTTGAAACTGAAGATCTGCCTGTAACTATGGGCGAGGTTTTAAGACAGAGTTCAGGTAAAGGTAAGCCAATTCAGGATCATATTAGATCTATTATTGATGAAAGAGCACAAAGTGATAAACCGCTTAGTGATACTTGCCTAGATGCTTTAAACCGTTTTTTAAGTTCACCAGACAATACGCTCGGTAACATCATTTCTACTTTTACCTCACCTTTAACGATTTTTGCGAACCCGATTGTAGACGCTGCAACTTCATCAAGTGACTTTAAACTTGAAGATGTACGCAGACAAAGAATGTCTATCTATTTTGGTGTTCAACCAAACCGTTTAGGGGATGCTAAGAACTTAATCAATTTGTTCTATTCACTCTTAATTGATGTGAATCTAAAAACACTGCCACAACAAGATTCATCTTTGAAATATCAGTGCTTAGTCGTGAATGATGAAGCAACGGCTGTTGGTAAAGTCGCGAAAATTGCAGATGCTAACTCGTTTATCGCGGGTTATAACATTCGTTTATTAACAATTATTCAATCTATTGGCCAGCTAGAGGACGTTTATAAAACCCAAACTAGGGGGCTTGTGACTAACCATGCTTTGCAAATCGTTTATCCGCCTAGAGAACAACGTGATGCCAATGAATATAGTGAAATGCTTGGCTATTTCACTTTCAAAGCAAAATCTAAAGGCCAAAGCCGTTCTATGGCATGGGGTCAAGGTGGCTCTAATTCAGAAAATGAATCAGATCAAAGACGAGCTTTAATGCTCCCTCAAGAGTTAAAAGAATTGTCGCAAGATAAAGAAATTATCTTTATGGAAAATACAAAACCTATCATGTGTGAAAAGGCTAAGTATTTTAATGACAGTGCTTTTGTGGATCGCCTAAAGTCCGTTTCTCCTAGCATGAAAGCAATTAAAGGTTTTCCAACTCACAAGCAATTAGAAAAAATTGCCTTTGAGGATCTGGAACTTTCAATTCCTATTCCTGATTTAGACGTAAAGCTGCATAAGGCAAAAATTGAAAAACGTATAACTGAAATTACTACAGTAGAACAGGCTGAACAGATAGATATTTCTAGCTTAGTTATCCCTGAATTTAAGTTAGATCAAACAGTTTTTGAAGACCCAGAAAATCCACAACCTGAAGAATGTCTACAAGTGGTCGATCAATTCTTTGGGGCTTTTGAATGGGAAGAAGATACTGAAGCGCAAAATATTGTCGATGACTTCTTTAGCCAGGTGGAAGCTAGTGCTGAAAATCCAATAGAAAACCTAATTGCAGTAGATGAACCAGAACAAACGGAAAACCTTATTGCAGTTGATGACACTGAATTTAGTCATGACGAAATGGAAAATCTGGTTGCAGCAGATGAATCAGATCCTCTGGCCATGATTGCAGAAATGGAAAATCTGGTTGCAGTAGATGAACCAGAACAAATGGAAAACCTTGTTGCAGCAGATGAATCAGATCCTCTGGCCATGATTGCAGAAATGGAAAATCTAGTTGCAGTAGATGAACCAGAACAAATGGAAAACCTTGTTGCAGCAGATGAATCAGATCCTCTGGCCATGATTGCAGAAATGGAAAATCTGGTTGCAGTAGATGAATCAGAACAAGCGGAAAATCTAGTTGCAGCCGATGAAGGTCAAAACGGATCTATAGAAAATTCAGATATTGATGACGTTTATCAGGCGTTTTCAGACCAAGTTAATTCTAAATAAGGAAACTATCATGAAAAAAATCTCTCTTACATTAATCAGCCTTGCCCTATCTTTTTCAGTTGTGGGCTGTACTTCAAATAAAGCCGTGACCAGTCCTAATGGCTTTTCATCTAAAGCGGTTAATCAGCCTGACACTGTAAAAAACTATATGCAAAGCATAGCTGTATATCAGCAAAATAAAGATTTAAGCACTGAAACTGAAAGACAAATTGCACTTCTAACAGACAAATATATTCAAACCAAAATGATTATTGACGAAGCAGCACGTCGCCAAAATATTTCTAATCAATAAGGACTTGATCATGACTGAAGCAAACAAGGTCGATAAACCTAGTTTTAATAAAGAACAAACAGGCTATACCAAACTTGGCCAGACGTTAGAAACAAATCAAGCTGAAGTCAATTCGATTGAAAAAGCTGAAAATATAGATATTTCAAAAAGCACAAAAGGTATTAATCAAGATCCTGAAGAAACTAAGGTAACTGATACCAAAAAGCTAAAAGCTGATGACAGTAAAGAATCTAGTGAAGAAGGCATACCTAAAGCATTGCTCAATAAATATTATGTGGTAGATGACAAATATCACTTTAAAGGTAATCCTGAAAAAGTAGCTTTTGAAGATTCTGGAAAAGCTTTAAAAACCACAATTGATGATAAACATATTGCTGCTTCAATGGTGGAGGTAGCAAAAGCTAAAAAATGGGAAACAATACAGGTTAAAGGCTCTGAAGAATTTAAACGGAATGTATGGCTAGAAGCTTCAATGAAGGGCATGACAGTAAAGGGTTATGAACCTCGTGATATTGATCTAGCCTTGCTCAATGACATGAAAAAAGAACAAGGTAAAGAGGTAGTTCCCAATACTATTGAAAAGGGTAATGAACGCCAGAAAGAGAAGCCTTTAAATGAGAAGGATAAAGTAGATCCAGCACAGGAACGGAAGGAAAAAATTAATAACCTGTCAGAACAGGAAAAAGCTTTACTGACAGTTTTTGATAAAAAAATGAAAGCTGACGGCTTCACAGAAAAGCAGCGCACAGCCAGTATAGACGTTGCGGTTGAACAGCTTAATCAGAAAAAAATGCACGTTGGCAAATTAGTAGATCATGGTGCAGCACCTTATAAGCATGATCCTAAGAATAACAGCAGCTACTACGCCACTATTGAAAATAGTAAAGGTGAAAAAAATACAATCTGGGCGAAGGATCTGGAACGTACTTTGAAAGAAAAAAATATCATTAAGAATGATGATATTGTCCTGACCTATAGAGGATCGAACAAAGTCGAAGTGAATACTAAAGAAATTGATCCTAAAACTGGACTGCCAACAGGCGCAAGAGTTCAAACATTGGCAAATAAAGGGAAGTGGGAAGCTCAAAGCTTGAGTAAATTGAAAGAAACAACTGAAAAAGCTTTAACCAAAAATGATAAAACTAAGCTTCAGATTCAACATAATGCCGATATTCAAAATCAGAAATTTCATAAGCCAAAATTAACGGCTTATGATGCCAATGCTCCAAAACAGCAGCCAGTACAGCAGCCACAAGTTAAAACTCAAGAGAGAAACAAAAATAAAGATATATCTCGATAATCTAGGCCACGAAAACACCCATTAAGGGTGTTTTTTTATATCCCGCTACTAGATCAAATGGGAGCAGTTTATTTTCTGCGGTCGCCATTTAAAAAGCACAGCTTTTTAAAGCTCACTTGAAAATCAACGGTAATCAGGGAAGAGAAAATTTAACTGATTGCGTCAGTTCGCAAAGTAGACACTTTGCTCTGATATATCTGCTATGGATCTGGATTAGATAGGTAATATAGATGCCTGGATAAACGCTGCAGCTTTTATCCAAGCATCGGGATTAGACGTTTTAGAGATTATGGACCAGACAATAACATTGGCAGTCCATAATCTACTAAAACCAATAGAAGGTTAAACTTTGGATATTGCTTGTATTGTCCACCTGTGGACTATATAATCAAATTTAATCAAATTATGGACGGTATATAATGACAAATGCAGATTTTAAACTGCTAGTTGAATCATTGGGGTTCTATAACGCTGAAGCGGTAAAGGATTATTTCAAAGCTATAGGCTTCAATGAATCTATTAACGTCCGACCAATTCAATATTGGTTAAATGGTAAGAGCGTAGCTCTAAATATGTCAATTCCAGACGATGTGGTTGAGCATTTTAAACAGCTTGAACAAATGAAAATTGAGTTATCAAACCAAGAAAAATTTAAGAAAAATACCTTTCTCTACAAAGATAAATATTTAATGTGGGAAAAATTCCCTGAATTAAATGGGCTACCTTGTACGTACTTAAATCAATTAATGATTCTGGTGAATATGCTGCATGGTTATAGAGAAATGCAGTATTGCACAAATTACTAAGGATCATAGAATGAAAAATCAGGATCTTTCTATTGTCGAGTTGGTTAGTAAACGTAATAAAATTGTCTATACGATTTGTGGATTATTAGTCTTACTGACAGCCTTATCTTTTGCCAGATACTTTCTAAATTTTAGTATCCTTTATCTTTTAATTTTGCTTATCCCATTCTTTGCGCTTATGTACTGGATGATACAAGTCACTGAAGATATAAAAGATAAAATAATTAGTTAGGAAGGACAGGAGAGGCTAGTGGTACAATTGTTGATCCTTCTACACGTAGAGCCGTGTGATGGCGGGAAGCAAAGGTAGCAATACAAAGTCTGAATTGTTAGTTGCATCTGCTGCGTAAAAAAGATTTTGGTATCGTCTCCTGTAAAAGATCTTCCAGAAAAACCGGATATTATTTAGCCAAAATATAGGTCGGTGATTTTTTATACATAGCTGTTTTTGGCATGGTCATCATAATTTTCATCTTTTCATCTTTTCATCTTTTCATCTTTTCATCTTTTCATCTTTTCATCTTTTCATCTTTTCATCTTTTCATCTTTTCATCTTTTCAGGTTATTGGCAACGTAGACAGAATTCTGGTAAGAAAAAATCTTTCATAATCAGGAAAATGATTCTAGAGATTGTAGATCTCCTGCTCTCTTTAGTAACTAGCGAGTCTACATTCTCTGTGAATGTAGTATTCGGGGAGCTAAAAAAGATCCGAAAAAAGTAGTTAGTATAATTGCTGACTGACTTACAGGTTATGAACAGTTTTTTGAAATACTTGACACTCCAAAAGACAAATGTAAGCAGACAATAAAGATTCATACTAAGCAATAAATTATCATCCTAAATTCAATCAAAGCGAGTATTCAATAACTTAAGTTTATTTTGATTAATTATAGATCATTTTGGGATGATGCTTTATGGTTTGAAGCCTGTTTTGTAGAAATGCAAAATCAATAACTTAGAATAGTTTCTGCTGATTCTTTATTATTCATCTATACCTAGTAAAATTGTGGTAAATGTTTAAAATCTTATCACTTACTGATAATATCATAGCGGTTTAAATGTTAAGTGATAGATGGAATACTCATGACTAGTATCGGATCATACGATTCAAAAAGGTGTTCAATAGGTATTAAAGGTCAATTAGGTAATGCTAATGATCCTATTGATATTTGGTTTGATTCCATTAAATCGGTAGCATCAGTTTTATCAGAAGAAAATAGAAAGCTACTTAAATTAATTTCATCTGAGTCGCCAAAAAGTATTACCGAGCTATCTAATTTGACAGGTAGGGCAGTGAGTAATCTTTCACGTACTATGAAAACATTTGAAAAATATGGTTTAGTTTCAACGAAGGTAAATGGCAAGACAATTACGCCAATAGTAAAATATGATTCTTTTCATATTTCTTGCGGACTAGAGTTTAGTAAAGAGCTTAGTGAGTTAAATTTGAAACAATATAGTCTAGTATCGATGTTTACTGGTGTTGGCGGTTTAGATATGGGGTTTGAGGGTGATTTCTCTTATAAAGATCATTACTTCGAAAAGCAGCCATTTATTAATTTAGCAGCATATGAAAAAGATGCTAAATGTGTAGAAACTATAAAAAAGAATTTGGATATACCAATCCATCATATTGAGCTAGCAGAAGATTTAGTAGAATCATTTCCTTCAGCAGATATTTTGATAGGGGGCTTCCCTTGTCAAGACTTTAGTTCTTGTGGGCCTAAAAGAGGGCTTTCTTCGGAAAGGGGGCAATTGTACAAGGTTCTAGTTCGCTATATGGAAAAACATCAGCCCAAAATTGTATGTGCAGAAAATGTTCCAAATATAGCAAGAATGCAGAATGGAGAGGTTATAGAAACTATTATAAAGGATTTTGAAAAAGCGGGTTACAAAGTTCAGATTTGGGATCTTTATGCACCAGATTATGGTGTTCCACAGAGCCGTAGACGTATTTTCTTTGTTTGTACACGTAAAGATTTAGTTGGTGAGCCAAAAAAGCCACTCCCAAGCTTTCTTAATTCTTATCGTGGAACAAAGTGGGCAATTGAAGATTTAGAAGAAATTACAGATGAGTCAGTTCCTAATCAAAGCCAATACTTTAAAGCATCTAAAGCTAAAAAGGGGAATGGTCAAGGGGATGAGCACTGTAAGGCGAATGAACCATCATATACAATTCGCGCAAATGCGAAATCAAGAGTTCAATTTCATTACAAGCTTGAACGCAGATTAACTATCCGAGAGTGTGCAAGACTACAAACCTTTCCAGATTCATTTATATTTCCACACTCTGCAACTTCGAACATCATGCAAATAGGTAATGCAGTCCCTCCTGTTTTATCTTATGCTGTCGCAAGCAAAATAAAAGAATTTTTAAATAATTTGTAATCAGGTACTTATACATGGGTAACAGGGAAGAAATCTTTAAGTATATTTTTGCAAGAGCCGATGAAGTTGGATATATGGGTTTGGATTCGGCTTCATCAAATAAATTTCAAGATGATTTAGAAAATGATCCTGAGTTAATTAAGATAGCAGGTGAAAAATTATTAAGAAACTATATAAAGGACACTGTATTAAATAATTACAGTAAAAAAAGAAGATATATTAGTGAAGATGATGTTTTAAATATTTTTTTTGAAAAAGATGATCTAAAAATCATTGGTGCAAAAAAGGATTTAGAAAATGGTTTATTTTCTATTAAGTATGAGAATAATTTTTCTAGATGTACTAGTGCAAGTTTCAATGAGTGGCAAACAGTAATTAAAAGATTTGGTAAAAAAAATCTTAACGAAGTTCGATTTGCATTTTTGACATGTGGTGGTATTAAGAGAGATGATGAAGAGATAGCTGAAGTAAAAGAAATACTAAATTCTTATAGCATTTCAGTCTTTATAGTGAAGCCGAATGAAAAACCTGTAAGTATAAAAGATTTTTTTAAAATACTACCTTCGCCATTTGGTTCTTTAAGTTCAAATTTAAGACTTAGTAAGAGTTTTATTTTGCTTGCTGGTATCTCGGGAACAGGTAAAACACGGTTTGTACGTGAACAAGCTAAAGCTTCAGGAAGTTTGGCAGAAACATATTGCTTAACTGCAGTACGCCCAGACTGGCATGAGCCAAGTGATTTATTAGGATATGTATCTCGTTTAACAGGAGTAGCTGAATATATAACTACTGATATTTTATGTTTTATTATTAAAGCATGGAAAGCTGTATTAGATGCAGGAATTGAAATTTGTAAAGATAGTAATGATAAATTAGTTTTTAGCGGAAATAGAGATCAATTAAGTCAAATACCTCCATTTTGGCTTTGTTTAGATGAGATGAATTTAGCTCCAGTTGAGCAATATTTTGCTGACTACTTATCAATTCTTGAAACAAGGGAATGGGGCTGGTTAGAAGAAAAATTTACTTATTATACAGACTCTCTTTTAAAGCCAAATGCTCTCAATGAAATACATGATATTCAAAAATTCAGAGAGAAAATAGGGTTAGATGATAAATTCTATGATCATGCATGGGAGTTTTTTAAAGATAATGGAATAGGTATTCCATTTAATCTGTTAGTTGCTGGAACAGTAAATATGGATGAGACTACTCACGGTTTTTCAAGAAAGGTTTTAGACAGAGCATTGAGTTTTGATTTTGGTGAATTTTTCCCTAATAATTATAGTGAGTATTTTGAACCACAAACCCAAAATAAAATACTAACTTATCCAACTCTTTCTAGCGTGCAAATATCGGACTTACCACATATTGATAGTGATGGAAAAAAAACAATTACATTCCTGCAAGACATTAATGATTTATTAAATAATACTCCATTTAAATTGGCATATCGTGCATTGAATGAATTATTGCTTGCTGTGGTTGTGTTTGATCCTAAAAATGAACTGGAATTAATGTCAGTGTGGGATGATTTTTTAATGTGTAAGGTTTTACCACGTATTGAAGGGGATAGCGATAAGTTGGTTAATTTACAATCTGATAGATCAATTCTAAAAACTCTCGAACAATTATTAGAGGAAAAGAATTTAGCCTTAAAAGAGGATTCTACCCTAGTCAGCAAACGTCCTGATCTTTTCCGTGAATTAAAAGATACTACTCCAGATTTAATAGAAATTCCTTGGAGAAGTGTAGCAAAATTAAGATGGATGCAATTAAGATTAGAAAATTCAGGTTTTACTAGTTTTTGGCCATAAGTATTTTAATGGGGATGGTCAACTATGCAGCATTTATTATTAAATCTAGCGACTTCAGACTTTCAATTCTCTATATGGGCCAATGATATTACCCTTAATAGCCGTCAAGAAGTTTATGATTCAACTCTGAATAAACGTAAAATTAAGGATGTTTTAAATGCTGAAGATAATGTATTAAAACAGAGAAATTCAATTATCTATTTTTCGCAACCATTAAAAATTAATGAGCTAAAAATTAATGAGATAGTCGTTGATCAAGATACATCTAAAGAAATAACTGATATTGAATTATTATCATTTCTTTTTTTTGAAAATGTTCAATATCATTTTGAATGGATTTTTTCTCAAGAAGTTAACGTTGCAGAAATAGTACATAATAATGAATCATTAAATCAGTGCTTTCGCTTTATCAATGCTCATGGTTCAATACCTGCACGTATTACAGGAACCATTAATACTGGAAATAATATTGGTTGGATGAGACTGCCTTTACAATATAAAATAGGTAGTCAAATTTTCAGAAATGAATTTTCTTTTGAAGTTCTTCCAACCAAAATGGCTTTACATGCTGATTTGCCAGTAATGTACCAAGATATAGATAAAGAATTTCCATTATGGCGCTTTAGTCTTGTGGAAAAAACAGAGCAAAATGCATCCAAAAATCAAAATCGAGGGGAATTCCCCTTAATGTGGTTAGCAAATTTTGCACAACTAAGGGAGCGTTTTGAACAGGGGCTTAAGATTATTTCACAGGCACCTCATAATAGATTACAAACGCAAAATTCATTTTTAAAAGCAGATAGAATTAAAGGTCGTATCAATCATCGTACGAATGAAAAAATTAAAGAAGATAGGGTGAATAAGAATTATGAAAAATATTATAAAATTGAAACTAAAAAAATAAGTGTAGATACTCCTGAGAATAGATTCATTAAGTTCATCATCATGACCTCTAAAAAAAAATTGGCTCTATTTGAGAGTACATTAAGGAAAAATAATGATGCCTTAATAAAGAATGATAAACTAGGTAAACAGCGTCTTTCAAATTATTTTTTACAAGAGATAAACGATTGGCAACGATCTTTGCATAAAATATCATCACAAAATTTTTTTAATAGTGTTGGAGAATATAAGGGATTAAGTAAAGAATCATTAGTACTTCAACAAAAAACAGGTTATAGCGTAGTTTATCGAATATGGCAGGATCTAAAGTTTTATTTAGATAAATTTGGAAATTTATCTAATGTTTCTATGAAATCTGTGGCTGAAATATATGAAATTTGGTGTTTTTTAACGATTAAAAATATTCTACAAGATGATTTAGGATTTGAAGAAATTACATCCCTCAAAACAAAGTTAGTGTTAAAAGAGTTTTTTGAATATCAATTAAAAGATGGATTTTATGGTGCATTCAAGTTTAAACGATCAGATGGGATTGAAGCTCGTTTAGTACATGAGCCTATATTTTCTGACCAGGGCAGAAAAATTCGATCATATTTAGTTACACAGAAACCAGATATTGTTTTAGAAGTAAAAATACCCACTGGAAAAACTTTTGTATGGATATTTGATGCCAAATATAGAATAAAAAATAAAACAAATTGTTCTGATAATGAGGATTATAATGCATCGGATTACGTGCCAGATGATGCAATAAACCAAATGCATAGATATCGTGATGCATTAATAAAAATTACGTCTGAAATGAGTTTTGAATCGAAGTTGGCTTCAAAAAGTAGACCAATATTTGGGGCTTTTGCTTTATATCCTGGTTATTTTAATCAAAATGAGGAAGATAATCCATATCATAAATCTATTATGGAAACAGGTATAGGTGCATTTGCTTTATTGCCTAGCGCTGAAGCTGATGAGAAGAGTGGTCATAAATGGTTAGCAAATTTTTTATCTGAGCAGATCGGTGGACAAAATTCTGTCTATACAAATTCTAATGCTTTGAATGAAAAATTATATTTAGAAAGTTTCTCTCGTATACCTGAATTTGGTATGCAGCAAGTCTTTTATCCTGACTTAATTGCGATTTTGCCATCAAATAAAAAATTGGATGGTGAGTCAGTAGAGTTAAAAGCAAGAGTAAATAGATTTTATTCTGATCTATTTATTTTACATTTAGGCAGTATTGATCATCATGATAATCTTAATTTGATAAATGAAATTAGATATTTAACATTTATAGAGGAGTCTGATGAGGATCAATTTGTTGGGCAGATCACTCACATTTGGCCAGTAAATAGTGTTAGTTATGTAGACAATAATATTTTCACTGAAGATGAAAGCAAAGGGATTGATTCAAAACAATTATTTTGTGTATTTAAGCTTGGGAAACGTTTAGCTTTATTGCAAAGAATTGTGTTTAAATCCTCTGAAGCCGTAAATAATGGGGTTAAATTTACAAGGTTAGAGTTTTTAAACTCTGCTACTACAAGTAACGATATTGATTTTGTCTATACGCATGAAACATGGGCAAGTATAGACGGGTAATTGAATAGTCACCAAAACTCTAGACACACCTAGCCATCTTTTACAGTTAGAGTTGGTGAAATATTATTTTATTTTCCTTTGGTATATCTTCGTTCAGAAACATGCCCAAGTTAAAAAGAATTTTGGTTTTATCTTCCAATGCTAAAAAAGAAAAATTGTGCAAGAATAGGAAAAGTATTAATAACTCATTTTATTTATCTATCCGACTGGATATTTTCATTAAAGCTCAGAGGTCTTTCTAAGAATTCACATGTTAGAGCCAAAATTTAAATTAGTACCACTTAAAAATTATCGCCACCCTTATAAAGTTGAAAATATTTCTTATATGGATACTGAGGACCCAAGATTTACTTATGTTGTTATCGGTCTAGCCCCAACTAGTAAAAATATTAAGAATAAAAAATACCTTATTCGTGTTCTTATGATGAATAACCATCTTGAATCTAATACTGAATTTAATATTGCATCAGGGTTGTTTACCAGTCTTATACATCCTGATATTTCAGTAGTTGTTAAAAACATAGCACACCCAGTACAAGATTCAGATTTACTTAAAGCATTAGCTCAGACAGCAATGGATACTTTCGCTCAAGAGTACAGCTATGCTTCGATTATTGAAAATCAGGATATGGCCCGTTTATTCGGCTTCTTAATATCTTCTATGATCGGAATCGAGTTCAACCCCAATCCAATTAAATCTGAGATGGCGGTTGCATCTGAGCTTTTAAAAAATATTGAAGATATTGTTTATATATATGATAACTACATGGCTCTTGATCTAAGTAATGAGCTAAAGGCTGAACTTAATTATCAATTCTGGTCAGCTATCACAATGATGACGCGTAGTAACACTCTAGTGTATATGGATAATTCAAGAGGTACAGATTTTTCCAGTCTTGCCAATAATAAAACGAACTTGACTATTAAAAATCTAAAAAAAGCGATTGAAACCAGCCTTCCTTATTTCAATAAAGTGCATATTCAGCGCGAAATTCGAGATTTATTAACTCACCCAGATTTTGATTTATCTAACAGAAAAATAATTTGCAAAGATATGCTTATATCCTCTCCACAAGCTAGTAGGCTGAATACGCAAGTTTATATGAAATATAAAACTGCCATAGCGATCCTTTATCGTGCTTATCTTATTTCTGTGGAGAAGAATATTCATGAAATTGAGATCAAAAGGTTAAATATTATTCTTGATGAATCTGCTTACCGTCTTCAAAGTACTGGTCAAGATCCCCTTACATTTAAGATTCTTAAAGACCTATTTATGATAGTGAAAAAGCCTTTAAATGCTTACGGCAATAATGATGTTGAAATTCTTTTTAGTGAAGAAATTTCTAATGTCATCAAGAACCATGCCTTAGTATCTTGATCAATAAAATCCAGTTTACCTGATAAAAAACCCGACATACTGCGCCAAAGATGGCACACCTAAAATTGTGGATCAGTGTGCCTTACCACTGACAGGTAAAGGTGTAGTAAATCGTATTATTACTGACTTAGGTGTACTCGATATCACCTCTGAAGGTATTAAGCTAGTTGAATTGGCCAAAGATGTAAGCTTTGAGGATATCCAAAAAGTTACGGGCGTCAAACTGCTTCAATAATAACAAAATTTAAACTTTCCTCTTAAAGCTCATAATAGCCTTAAGAGGAAGCGTACATATGCGATATTACTAAAGAAAAGAAATTTACAGAATTAGAGGGACATTTCCCAAATTTATAATTTGAATTTAGGTGATTAAGAAATGCTCTTATCTTAAATGTTTTGCAACATAGCTAACGGATACCATTTCTTCCTAATTAAATTTCCCAATCGAAAATCGTATTGCATTAGAGCCTAAACTATTTTTTTAAATGTCTGAGGTGGCAAATTATAGGGAATTTTTAAAAAATATTTGTAACTATAGAGTATACCCTAAGATAACATTATAAAAGTTCTTAAAACCATGTAACATTTAAATGATTTTTAACCATATGTAACATGTAACTTTGATATTAAAGATTTATAATTTACGAAATTGTTCATTTTTATCCAATTGGGGCATAAAAGAATGAAAGGTCAAAAAGTAGGCTATGTCCGGGTGAGTTCGGTCGAGCAAAATACGGGACGTCAACTTGAGGGAACTGAAGTCGACCGGATTTTTGTTGATCGTGCTTCAGGTAAAAATACCGACCGACCGAAATTTCAAGAAATGTTGAACTATGTCCGGGAAGGGGACAGGGTGATAGTACATTCCATGGATCGTTTTGCGCGAAGCCTGAAAGATTTGGTCACTGAAGTAGATAAACTGGTTAAAAGAGGGATCGCCATCCAGTTTGTAAAAGAAAATATTACTTTTACCGCTCAATCTACCCCGATGGATAATTTGATGCTGCAATTGATGGGTGCTTTTGCCCAGTTCGAACGTGAGATCATTTTAGAACGGCAAAAGGAAGGAATTAAATTAGCCTCTGCTCAAGGGAAGTACAAAGGCCGGGTACATAAATTGAAGCCTGATCAAGCTGAAGCTTTACGACAAGCATGGAATGAAGGGAAATACCCTTCAAAAATGGCATTAGGTCAGGCATTTGGAATTAGTCGCCAAGCGGTATACCGTTATTTAAAAACCGGTGAATAACGGCACTGTTGCAAATAGAGATTTGAGTCGATAAAGTTTCCTTTAAAAAGTGCTTATGTATGAGAGTAAAAAAGTTTCATACTAAGTAATAGTGTTTAATATTCTATTATCCATAAATTTTTTAATTCTACAAAAAACCACTTTCCAGTGGTTTTTTAAATTAATTTGATATATCTATTTGATATCAAATATAAGATTTTCTTTATCATATTTAGCAGAATATGCTACTACAGACTCAGAATGAAGTTTTTTATCTTTGTCCGTATAATTAATACTTATTGAATCCTCAGTATCTGAATACTGTATTTGATATTTATATGAAGCATTTGGTGCTAAATCACCAATAACATCTACTTTTTTTGATGTTTCATACTTAAAATTAACATTATAAACGGGACTATCAGTTTTGTTATTTACGGTGATAGTTCCATTATCTTTTTCCATAGGTGAGCAAGCCACTATAAATATACTCGCAGCACCTAATAAAATACCTTTATTAAAAGTCATAGACATTCCACCTTATAAATCCTAATTTTTTTATTTTTCACCGACTGAATTTGACCATACCAAATTCCCATTTGATATGATTTTCAATCTTCCTGCCCGTACTTGAGCTTGAGTTAAACTCGCAAATGATGATTGTAAAAGCGTCGTAGGATTGTTTTTCCCTAAACTGATACCTATCGAGTTATTATAAATATCCATAGACCGTTCTGTTGCAGGCTGTCCTGTAGAACCGAATTCATGTGCATCACTCCATTTTTTTGCAAAATCGGCTCCCACATCTATTGTCATGCCAAAGTTCCAAACAGCATGTCTAAATGCATCACCATTTCCATTATGCATAACTGAACTAGTATTTACATATCTCGCTTTAGTAAGATCTATAGCAGTTTTGGCATTTGCGATACATAGTAAACCCTTAGCTCGGTTTGCATTATAAAGTGCTTGTTCTTGAGCATTTAGATAACCATTTATATATCCGTCCATATCGGTATATACAGACGAAATTGTAGCTCTGGATGAGCGCCCAGGAGTTTGCACTACTTCTGTTTTCAATAAAGAATCGGCATATTCATTTAATTCAGCTTCACTAGCATCAGGGTTTTTATTCTGAAATTCACGTAACTTTTCAGCAATATTGTCAATTGAATTAGTAACAGAAGCATTATAGGTGATTACAGGTTCAGGAGAAGCAGTATTACTATCAGCAGCCAGCAGCGTATAACTGTCCTGTTATTAAAGATAAAGACAAAGCAAGAATATAAGTTTTTTTCATTTTCCAATAGTATCCTTTTAATTCGATTGATATTCCAATTTAGAATGTTTTCTGCCTTACAAAGTAATCTTTTGTTTATTTAATTTTTATAAGACTTATAAGATGAAATTAACTCATTGAGCCTAAAGCTTCATATAAGTATGAAACTTTATTACTTTAAAAAAAATTAGTTGGTCATGTTGGATTGCTTCAGTATGAGTCTTTATTTTTTTAGCTTAGGTCTTACCATTTAAAATCAAAGGGTTAAGAGTAACCTAGTATGATACTTTTTTACTCTCACACACCGATCGCAGCTTCAACCTATTACCGAACTTTAGATCTCGCTGACAATCCAGAACATCGAGCGAAACGAGATCTACATGATGAGCATCATGCTGAACAAATTCAACGAATTTGGAAAGAAAGTTCAGGTCGATATGGTGTGCGTAAGGTCTGGCAACAATTGAAACGTGAAGGCTATGTTATTGCACGTTGTACAGTTGCTCGATTGATGCAGAAGTTAGGTATACAAGGTGTTTGGCGTGGTAAGAATAAACAAACTACTCGTAACCGAGATGACCAAAAACGAGCAGATGATTTAGTGAAACGTAATTTTAATGCTGATCGACCTGACCAACTGTGGGTAAGTGATTTTACGTATATTCAAACAAATTCAGGCTGGGTCTATACCGCCTTTATTATTGATGTGTTCTCACGAGCAATTGTTGGATGGAAAGTATCTACACGGATGAATACAGATATGGTACTCGATGCACTTGAGCAAGCATTGCACGATCGAGGCATGCCAAAGAATGTGATTCATCATTCCGACAGAGGTGTGCAATATCTTTCCATTCGCTATACCAATCGTTTAGAAGCTGCAAATTTACGAGCATCAGTCGGTACGACTGGTGATTCATACGATAATGCTTTGGCTGAAACAGTGAATGGCTTATACAAAACAGAGGTGATTGAATATCTAAAAGCAGATTGGCAAGGTTTAGCAGATGTACAACTTGCGACACTAAACTGGGTAGATTGGTTCAATAAAAAGCGTGTACACAGTGCACTGGGTTATGTATCGCCTTTTGAGTTTGAAGCAATGTACTATGATAAGATTAACCCGTTAGGTTAGGTGGCCTAACTTAAATAAAAAAGTCTCCGACAAACCCGGTACGGTTCACATTGAAGTAGCTTCAAAATGAAGCTACTTCAATGTCTAGGATACTGGGTGCAGTCCACTATTCACTTCAGCCTACCTTGACTGTAGGTGTTTAAAAGCTGCTTTATAATAAACAGAAGAGTGTTCATTCTTAAGATTATTATACTATAATCGTTTGATAATATAGCACAGTTATAAACACTCTCCAGATACATAAATTACCAACTAACATTCACACGTCGATTTGGAGCTAAACAGCCAACAAGACGATTATTAGCTTTGTTACCAGCACATTGTTGGTATAAATCAGTTTGGCTATTGGCTTGGATTTGAATGCGATTTACATCAATGCCTTCATTTACCAAAAGCTTCGCTACTGTATTCGCTCGCTGAGCTGAAAGTTGATGGTTGTATGAAAATTTACCCAATGGATCAGCAAACCCTGCAACTGTAATCGGACCTGTTGAATTGCTTTGCTTAATTCGCTCGGCAATTGCCGCCACAGAACTTGAACCTTGTTCGATTGCATTTGCATTTGAACGATCAAATGCAAAGAATACGCTTCCTGATCTTGCTCCAGCTAAATTCGTATCATTTGGTACTTGATTGTTTGCACCCCAAGCCATTAAACCTTCACAAGCCTCCCCTTTCCAGGATAAGCGCTCAGATAGATTTTTTTTATCAAAGTCTACGCGTAATTGGCAACGTAAATAATCTTGGCTATTTGGTTGGCGAATATCTAACACATAGTTCCACGTTTTGACAAAAAATACCCCTTCGCTAAATTGAGGATTGCCCAAAATATATCGAATTTGGTCTTTAGTTAAACCTGTATCTAAGCGTGCAACATTGTCATATTCATAACGCTGTACTTGTTTAAGGTAACTTTTTTCAACCGTAGGAAATTTAATTTCCTCTTGCTGAACAACCACTTCATCATCTGCAATTGCAGTGATTGCTATCGTAGAAACCATCCCAAATACTAATGCTTTTATCATATTTTTCATTTTTTACTCTCTTAATCTGTTGGAAGCTAGGAGAGTCAGATGACTCTCCTCGACAATGAATTAGTCGATTACACCGCTGATACCGATACGTACACTTGGATCACCTTGTGATGCTGCTGCAACACCACCTGTGATTGACCAACGTCCATTGTCAGCAGTTTTACGTAAGGTCACACCCACTGCATTTTCACCACCATGATAAGAAGCGCCTGCTGCATACGTATATTTACCTGGTACGAATGGTGCTGTCTCTAAAGCCATTGCCGCCGCAATACCCGCATTCGCACGTTTTTCTACATCATCAATACGTTGGTTTGTTGAGTAGAACGCTTGCTCTAGACGATTACTTACATTGTCAATTTTGGTATTCAATGCTTGATCTGCTTTATTTAAAGCATCTACTGCACCACCAACATTGTTGTAATCTTTACCACCTACGTTATATGTAGGATTAGTAAAGCTTTGCGTAATATTGTCATACCCAGCTCCACCACCAAGATACTCAGCAATTTTTTGGTTCGTTGTATTCAACTGTGAACCATTTACCGCATCTTTAGAATCTGCTTTGATTGCACCATCTTTAACGCCAGTTACAACACGATCACCATCTTTACCTGCAACATTTACTGTAGTACCACCAGTATCTTTACCAACTGTGATTTCACCATTTGGTGTTTGTTGTTGAACAAGACCAGATTTACCACTGTTGATATTGTCGATATTGGTTTGGATGTTAGAAATATCACTTGTGTTTTGGTTCACTTGTTGTTGAACATTCCACAACTGACCGCCATTCACAGCATCTTTAGAGCCTTGAGCAACTTCACCATCTTTTACATTACTGATGGTTGTGCCATTAGCACCACCTAATGTGATTTTGTCTTTATTTGCGTCATCGTATTTAACCGCATTATTCGCAAGCTCATTAACATTGTTATTTACATTGCTAATCGCTGTGTCTAATTGACCCTTATTCACAGCATCTGTAGCACTCGTACCTGCTGCAACATTGGTAATTTGTTTATTACCTGCATTGATTCCTTGTGTTGTTACACTCGGACCGCCTGCAATTACTAAACCAGTGTTGTTTAATACAACAGCATTATTACCAATGTTAATGCCTGAATTGTTCAGAACAGTATCACCTGCTGCAATAGAATCGACTGTTAAGTCCTTAGCAGTTGAAACTTCATAGTTATCTGAACCATCTGCATTTTTCGTCTTATTCACAACAATGTTTTCACCATTTGACACTGTTGTTTTAGACGTGGTTGCAGCATTGCCAATTGCTTGATCAAGTGCTGTTAATGCATCACCAACGTTAGTTTGAGTACCTTGAGCCACATTATAAGTTGGGCCTGTGATCGTACCATCAGCATTTACCTTTGCATTACCACCAAGGCTGTCTACAAGTGCAGTTTGTGTTTCAACCACTTGATTACCGACAGCTTTCAATTGAGCAACGTTAACTGCATCTGCATCGGCTGTACCAGCCGCAACGCCAGTAATTTGACGGTAGATACCATTTGCAGCATCACCAACTGCGACTGCACCAGTTGTAGATGTAGTGTTGCTAATTGCAGTTTTGTCAGCTGTAGTTGCTGCTGACAATGTATAACCTGCAACATCAGCACCTGTAGTCGCTGCCGAACCCGTACCTAAAACAACTGAACCAGCAACTGTTTGAGTTACATTGTTTCCAAGTACAAAGGTATCGTCTGTCAATACTTGGTTGTTGTTACCCACAGAGTAACTGTTGCTGCCATCAACAATCGTTGGGTCACCAATTGCTCCTGAATGATCCCCATTCACTTTGTTACCAGTACCGATGCTGATAGATTGAGTACCTAATGCTTCTGCACCGTTACCAATCGCAATTGACTGAGCGCCAGCAACTTTCGTGTTGTGACCTAGTGCAACAGAACTATCTGCACCCGCTTCAACGATCGCGTTGACACCAATTGCAGTTGAGTTCAATCCACCTGCACTTGAGTCATTTGTCGTACCTAAATCACCTTTAGAAGTGTCTGCATTGGTATGGAAGAATTTCACACCTTCTGTATTCATCTTCTGAACAGTCTGAGCAATCGTCAAACGATCAGTCGTTTCTTGACCTTGCTTATCATAAGTAAGGAACAAAGAGTCCTGATTTTTATTGTCTGGTTGAGTATTTACAACCTGATCAATAATGTTGACTTTATTACCATTACCATCAACAACTTCTGTAATATTGTTGCTAATTACTTGTTGTAATTGTTCTTCAGTCGCTGCACGACCTTGAGTTGCAAAGTCAGCAGCCGTTAAGTCTTTATTACTTAAGCCTTTGATAGTATTTGTCGTACTATCGATAGCAACATTTCCAACTGCTATTTGACCAGTCGTTACGCTATCCAAAGTCAAGTCTTTACTTAAAGCAAATGCAACATTATTACCTGTCTTAGTTGCTGTTAAGTTGCTATCTGTTGGATCAGCTACACCGATATCTACCGTATCGCCCGCTTTGATTGCACCTGCATTGGCACCATTGCTTGCCAAGTTAGTTCCAGCCTTTGTCTAATTCACTGATCGCAGCACCTACGTTGTTCACGTCTGT